>JBDZVU010000149.1:0-4012 GCA_040255845.1 Nitrospiraceae bacterium
GGCGGCTGGCCTGGATGGTCATGGGTTTTGGCCCTTGCGTTCGTTCATGGGATGTTCTATCAGGTTCGGTGCATGATAGCAACGGCACGGGCGGTCACTGCGCCGGACCCTGCTGCCATCGCGAACGGGCGTCGGAGGGGCCGGAATAAAGGCAGGTCTGGTTTCGAGTGGCTTACTGCTGCTCACAGTTTCCGGTGCGAGCCATCAGACCGCGGGTCCCGGTTCCAGCCATGGGCTCAGCGTGGGTGGCGACCCAGCACCCCGCCGGCCCGTGCAATCACTCCCGCACATCTATCGCGAACTCTTCGTATCCAAGGTCGCGCGGCCGCCGCACGTTGTGTCCTGTCGGAATGCACCAGACGAGCACGACATTCCCGGGAAGGTCTCATGTTCGGCCAGAACGGGTTTCATGACGGACGAGTTTCCAAGAGAGAGAGAGCGAAGGGGGATACCCATTCACGTTGGAATACGGATTTCCCGGATCGGAATTTGATCATGCTCCGGAGATAGAGGCAGCGATAATCAAGGCAGTTTCGGCTTTTCGCCGCGCGTCAGCACCGCCAATGGAAATTCCCGGACCCTGATCGACTTCTGGCGGTCTTACTTATCGCGGACAGGCGCCGGCGAAGGTGGTGCACAAGGCGCAGAGTTGTTGGTGGGGGCGCGAAGCCGTTCTATAATTGCGTTATGACAATGGTATGCTGTTCCGGCGGAAGACGTGCAGGCGTGGGCATGGGCTTTGCTGTCGTAGCGGTGATGGTGATGCTGGGCGGATGCATGCGGGCGCCGGTATCCGATTTTGGCAGCAGCCAGGCGGATGATCGCAATGTGCTTGCGGCCACGGAAGCGATACCCGCGCAGGAACTCTATGCGCGGGTGAAGCGGCCCACCACGACGCTCGCGGTTCTAAAGAACCTCAAGCTCGCCTTTGAGCATGACCTTCTGCTGCGGAAGGATTTCTATACCGAGGAGAACCTTCTCCGCTTCTCGGGCGGCAACGGCATCCAATGGCGGGAACACACTGAGGCCAGGCAGTGGGTGTGGGCCTGGGGATTCGGCACGATGGCTGAGCCCGTAAGGACCAAGAGCTTCACCTATGAGGGTATGACTTGGGATGCTGGGAGGACCGAGAAAGCCGATGAAAAAATTGAGGGTGGCGCATCACTTTATCTGGTCATGCCAAATTCGGGGATCAGCTTCGAGAAGGTTGAGCAGTTGTTTGGCAAAGGGTGGGAACACTACGATCGCACTGTAATTATGCCGCCTGAGGGCGCTACGAAGAGCCCGGCGCCGAAGACTCATCCTCATGGCTACGATAGAATCAGGTATCAGCGGGGCGATGCCAGGGTCGCGAGATCCGTCATTGTCGAGTTTCATGGAGACGGCACCGTCAAGACGGCCGACTTTCATGAAGCGACACGGTAGCGCTGCGCAGGCGGGAGGGCGCTGCACATCGAAACCGAAGGCTTTCAACCTTGATGGCTGGGAAATACCAGGCACAAAATTCCGAGTGCATAAGGACATCCTACTCTCTCGAGACATTTTTGTCCTCCAGGGTTCAGAACCACTCTTTGTGCTCGATTGCAGCATGCATGCGCCGTACGTCTCGTTTCCAAGCTGTTCAGTTCGTAAAAAGATATTGGGTCACTTGTTGCTCGACTATAGATATGATCGGTCCTTCGTTGACAGAGATCTCAATGTCAGCATTAAAATAGATCTGGAAATTCGGGATTCGATAGAATCGTTCCTCAAGCAAACTCCGAGGGTGATACTACGAGGAATGAAGTAGGCTGCAAATGAACGGTCCGGACGTCTTCCACAAACCTGGCCAGATCGACGCAGTGAACGCCGCGTTTGGAGAGGCGACACTCCCATGCCCCGTCTGTAGGGGGCGTTCCCCCCGGCTGGCGATGAGGCTCGCCCGCGAGAGCCGAAGGGCGGGTGGCGGGTGTCGATTCTGGAAACTGGCAGCTATTACTGGTGTCCTGGTTCTCGCGACAGCGGCCGGTCCGCCGGACGACTTCGAACTTCCCAATTTTGTCTACAAGACTTGGGGCAACTGGGTTCCAACCACTTCAGGCTGCGAGGCGTGGCTATACGGTGTCAAACCTGGGACGACAGTGACGTGGGTTGGTTCCTGCTCCAATGGGCGCGTATCGGGATCGGGGGTCCTGGAGTCTCAGTGGCGGATGCAGCGCATGCGCTACGAGGGCGGCATGCAGGACGGCAAAATGAGTGGGCGTGGCGTTATCAATCGTCCGGACGGGTCAACGCTTGCCGGAGAATTCCATAACGGAGAGATCGGCGACCTCGTTACCTACACCGCACCTGACGGCTCTCGCTATGAAGGCGGATGGATTCATGGTGTGGCAGAAGGAAACGGCGTTGCAGCGTGGGCGAGCGGGATCCGCTATGAAGGTGAGTGGCATGAAGGCAAGAGATCAGGCCACGGCATAATGATCTATCCCACAGGAATGAGATACGACGGCACCTTTCGTGACGGCCAGCGTGATGGGCTGGGTATTCTGTCGACACCAAATGGAGGCCGCTTCGAGGGTGAATGGAAAGATGACCGTCCAAACGGACACGGGTCATTGGTGACCTCAAGGGGCAATCAATACAATGGCAACTGGGCCGATGGGAAACGCGACGGCTACGGGGTCTACACTTGGGCCAACGGCGATCGCTATGAGGGCGAGTGGCGGGATAACCTTCCTGATGGCCCGGGAACACTGACACGCGCGGCAGGCGAATCGTATTCTGGGATTTGGCGCCGCGCATGTTTTCATAATGGCGAACGGCAAGTCTCTCTGTTTGTGGATGCGGCTGCATGCAATTAGCAGTCCGACACGAGGCGGTGGGACGGATCGCGAAGCGCCCCGACAGGTATCTCACAACGCCAGTGAATTCAGTGAGACCAGGCGTTCGATCTCTACTGTCAGGATTGATGCTGATAGCATGCGCCGTAACGTGTGGCGGAAGCGTGGCGAACGAGGGTGCCATGGATCCGGCAAAATTCCTCGAAATCGTTGCGCGAATCTCCGAGATTCACGACCTTCGTGACTACCACAAAATTTCCGCGATCCTGGGCACCAGCTTCTCGGAAATTGGCCTTGGCCGACAGATGGAGCTCCGGCCTACTGAACTCCCAGGATGGCTGGGAAATCTCAGTTATGCGTTGGTTGGGGTGCCGCCGGGGACCGAAGTGCAGGTTATTTCCCTTTATCCTAAGCTCTGCATAACGCCGGAAGATGTACGCATGAGGTTTGGCAATCCAAATATATCGAAGAAATATCCTCCAGTAATCCCTAGTTTCATCGACGAGAAGTCAGCCAAGGCTTATCTCGATGAAATACAACACGGGCCTGGGGTGATTGGCATGGACTACCGCTTGTCGCAGAAACCAGACGTCACCCTGCAGTTCTACTTCGGATTGCGGAAATGCCTGCAAAGGGTCAGCCAAACGGTCAGCCCTTAAGATTGGGCTGTGCAGCATGATCTGTTGTTGTCGCTGTGGCGGTATGCGTATGACGGATTCGCCGTTCGCGTCAGATGCGGGAACTCCACTTTGATTGCTATACGAAAACAGGACGGGACTGCGCAATGCGGATCATTCCCGCAGCATGCCGGCATTATGCGCGAAAAATTCAGTTTGAAGCATCCTGTGAGGAGGTGGCTGATTTTCCTCTCAGTTGTCCTCACGAGCATCCTTGAATTCTGTACCCCCTCCTATGCGTTGAGCCCGATGTTCCAAACTGAAATCCCGGCTCCGCCCGAGACAGAAGCGCGGCTCGTCGGCCTCTGGGCAGATAGTCAAGGCAGCACAATTATGGAGTATGATCTCGGACGAATAGAGGAAGATAAGACATACTTCACGGATGGGCATCCTCTGTTCAATCTGGACGACAAGGAAAGCCTTGCTCTCGCTAATACGCCGTTCCTGCTGCCACGGTTTGTGAAAGAGCATGGCTTGATCCAGCTGCCGTCCGGCGACGGGGCAGAATGGAATGGC
>JBDZVU010000075.1:0-15940 GCA_040255845.1 Nitrospiraceae bacterium
GAGCGGTTCTCCGATTTCTTCCTCATCTTCTACGCCTGGAAGTGCATCAATTGCGGCGCGATCATCGATCGCACGATCTCCAACAATCGGAGAAAGAGCCTCGCTGCCCGCGAGCCGCAGCCGGTGGCCGCTCGCTGACGGCCTCGGTGAATTGGACCCGATCCGCGGCGGGACTGACGTGATCAGTCGGATCGGGTGAGGATCATCCGGGCCATTCGGAAGCCATTATAGTCTTCCGCCCTTCCATCTGGAAACAAGTTTTCCCGCCGTCGCGCTCCCCTCGTCGTCCCTCCGAACGCTACCGACCACCCGCACGGCTTCATTTCTTGACCCCTTCAAAAACGCTGTGTTAGAGTCTCCTGCTTTTCACCGGGCGCATCGCTATGCGCGTGATTGCTGGAACCCATCGAGGCCGGCGTCTTCGCGGGCCTGAGGGAACCGCGCTCCGCCCGACGTCCGACCGGGTTCGAGAGGCGTTGTTTTCGATCCTGGGCAGTCACGTCGTCGGGTGTCGCTTCTTGGATTTGTACGCCGGCACGGGGGCCATCGGCATCGAAGCGGTCAGCCGGGGCGCCGCATGCGTCACCTGCGTGGAGTCGCAGCGGGACGCTCTTGCGTTGCTGCGCCGCAACGTGGCGGATTGCGGCATGGGCGAACACATGGTCGTGCGGGCGCAAACCGTGACGCAATTCCTTGGTCGGCCTCAGCTCTGGCAGGGTCCGTACGACATCGTCTTCGCGGATCCGCCGTATGCGATGGCGCACGATCTTGCAGACCTCCTCGCCGCGTCTTCGCCGGACATGTTGCTTGCGCCTGATGCCCGCCTCGTGATCGAGCATGGCCGCCGAGCGGTCATGCCGGAGACGCTGGGACCTTGCACGCTTCAGCGTGCCTACCGGTACGGCGACACAATGCTCTCCGTCTATGCCGCCCCTAGCGCCACCCCATCATGAAGATCGGCATTTATCCCGGCACGTTCGATCCCGTCACGCACGGCCACACCGACATCATTACGCGAAGCCTGCGGGTCTTCGACAAGGTCGTAGTGGCGGTCGCGCCGAATCCCGCCAAGCATCCGCTCTTCAATTTGGCCGAGCGGCTTGATATGGTGAGGCTGGTCATGAAGGACCTCGGCCAAGTCGAAGTGACGTCCTTCGAAGGATTGTTGGTCGATTACGTTGAGCGCTCCGGAGCACACGCGATCATCCGCGGGCTGCGGGCCATTTCGGATTTCGAGCATGAGTTCCAGATGGCGCTCGTCAACCGCAAGCTCGCCAAGCGGGTGGAAACCGTGTTTCTCATGCCGAGCGAAGAATATTCCTATTTGTCGTCCACCATCATCAAAGACGTCGCGATGCACGGCGGCCCGCTGACCGAGTTTCTCCATCCGGAGGTCGCGCGGCGCCTACAGGCACGCATTCGGAGTCTCAAGCCATGAAGTTGGCCGCTCGCGTCAGCCGCATCGCCCCCTCGCCGACCCTCGCCATGGCCGCCACCGCGAAGGCCATGGCTGCGCAAGGGCTGGACGTCGTCGATTTCTCGTCCGGCGAGCCGGACTTCGACACGCCGGAGCCAGTCAAAGCGGCCGCCGAAGCCGCGATCCGGGCCGGGTTTACCAAGTACACCCCCTCCTCGGGCATCGACGAATTGCGCCAAGCCATCATCGACAAGCTGGCGGCCGAGCAGGGACTGCGCTACGAGAAGGCGCAGGTCCTCGTGTCCTGCGGGGCCAAGCACTCGCTGTACAATCTTGCGGAGGCGTTGTTGGAGGCCGGGGATGAAATCATCATTCCCACTCCGTACTGGGTGTCGTACGCCGATCAGGCCCTGCTGAACGACGCCACGCCGGTGCTGCTCCCGACACAGGAATCCGAGGGGTATGCGATCGATCCCGACGCGTTGGAGCGCTTGATTACGCCGCGCACCAAGGCCATCATCGTGAACAGTCCGTGCAATCCCACCGGCGCGACCTACGACCGCACGACGCTCGAAGCGATCGCCACGATTGCCTTGCGGCACAACGTGCTCATCGTCTCGGACGAGATCTACGAGAAAGTGCTGTACGACGGCGCGCGCCACCTCAGCATTGCCACGTTGAGCCCCGAAGTCGCCGCGCGGACGGTGGTCATCAACGGGGTGTCCAAAGCGTACGCCATGACGGGCTGGCGCATCGGCTACGCCGCGGGCCCCAAGGATCTGCTGACGGCCATGGCGAACATCCAGAGCCAGAGCACGTCCAACCCCTGCTCGATCTCGCAAAAGGCGGCGGTCGCCGCGCTGAAGCTCGGCGGCCCCTTCACCGACAAGATGGTGGTCGAATTCGACCGCCGGCGAAAAGCGATGGTCGAGCGCCTTAACCGCATCCCGGGGGTGAGCTGTCGCATGCCTGCCGGGGCCTTTTACGCCTTTCCCAATATTGGTGGAGTGTTGGGACGGCGGGGGCCGGACGGTCTCATCGAGACGCCGCACCAACTGGCCGACTACCTGCTCAAGCAGGCCCACGTGGCGGTCGTCCCCGGGGAACCGTTCGGGAGCCGGCAGCATATCCGGCTGTCCTATGCCACGAGCCTGGATGCGATCCACCGAGGGTTGGATCGCATTGCCGGCGCCTTTGAAAAATTGACGGCGTCGCCGCTCCGCCCTTGACTCTTCGGAAGTCGGTCTTATTTAGGCAACGCGGCTGGACAGGGGGAGGTGTACTGTGCCGATTTACGAGTATCTGTGCCAGGACTGCGCGTATACGTTCGAAGTGAAGCAAAGCATCAAGGAAGAGCCGGTCGCGGTCTGTGCGCGATGCGGCAAATCGGTCAAGCGGATCATCTCGGCCCCCGCGATCATGTTCAAAGGCAGCGGGTGGTACATCACCGATTACTCCGACAAGCTCAAGCCGCCGTCCGGCGAGTCGGCGTCGGCCCCGAAATCCGACGGTGCGCCGGCTTCCCCCGCACCCGCGTCAACGACAGCACCGGCGGCTGCGAGCAGTGGAGCCGCATCCTCTAACGGTTCGTCGGGATCGTCCTCGTCGAGCGCGCCCGCCGCGTCGTCCTAGCGGCTAGGTCCTGCTTGCCGTCGCTTTCTTCTTGGCCGGTTGCTTAGCGACTGGCTTGGTGGCGGGTTTTGTGGCTGTCTTTGCGGTGGTCTTTGCGGGGGTCTTTCCGGGAGCCGTTTTAGCCGAACTCTTGGCCATGGTCTTCGGGGCCGACGCCTTGGCGGTACGCGCGCGCAGCTGCTCCACCTGATTCTGCAGCGTGGTGATCATGCCGGTTTTTTCCCGATTCACCCGGCTCAGATCCTCGAACTGCATCTGTAAGTCCTGTCTCGCCTTGCTCAGCTCGGCGACCTGCGTCTGCAGCTGCGCTTTCTCCATGGCCAGCGTCTGCGTCTCACTGCGCAATTGCTCGATTTGCGCCTGGAGCGCCGGCGGCCAATAGTCGCAGCCGGTCAGCCCCATCATGAGCGCTGCTCCGCCGATCAGCCCGATCGACCACGTCGTCCGTTCCCCTCTCACCATGCCGCCCTCCTCTCCTGTTCGACCCTCACGCGTCGTGTGACTCCACTGGGATACCATGTGTCTGTAGCACGTTCGCCAGGATCTGTCGAGAGATCGCGCCTTCCCGCAGCACCCGTACGCAGTCCCGATCCCGCCCATCGACCACGGTGGACGGCGGGCCGCCGGGCGTCCGGCCGCCGTCGAGAATCAACGCCAGCTGCGTGCCGAAGATGGTTTCAACGTCCTGTGCCGTCTGCGGCGCGGGCGCTCCGCTGCGGTTCGCGCTGGTCCCCGTGAGCGGGCCGGTCTCGGCCAGGAGCGCGCGCAACCGCGCATGCCCCGTCAGGCGTACACCGATGGTCGCGGTGCCCGCCGTCAGGCTGGAAGGAAGAGAGGGATGCGCGTCGAAGACCAACGTGAGCGGCCCCGGCCAAAAGGCCTCCATCAAGATGGCCGCCGTCTGCGAAACGGCTGGCACCAGCGGCGGGAGTTGGTCGCGCGCACCAATGAGCACCAGGAGCGGCTTGCCGTCCGGCCGTCCCTTGATCCGGTAGAGCCGTTCGATGGCGCGGGGATCGAACGGATTGACGGCCAAGCCGTAGTAACTTTCGGTGGGAATCGCGACCACGCCGCCGTCCATGACGACGCTGATCACCGCCCGGCTCGCACGGCCGACGTCAGCCTCGTAGAACGGTTCGATCAACGCCATGGAAACCGAGAAGCAGCCGGAGACGGCCGGTCAGACGAGCGCGCGGCTTGCGATGTCGCGTCGGAAATGACAGCCGGAAAACGAGATGGACTGCACGAGGCGGTAGGCCGCCGCACGTGCTTCGGCCAGCGTGGGGCCGCGGCCGAGCGCGCCCAGCACCCGGCCTCCCGCGGTCACAATGTCGGCGCCGCGGCGCGACGTCCCGGCATGAAACACCAACGATGAGCCGTTTGGACTTGCGGGGAGCCCGTGGATCGGGACGCCTTGCCGGTAATTCCCGGGGTACCCGCCGGAGGTCATCACCACGCACACGGCGGTCTCGGGGAGCCATTCCACGGTGAGCTGGTCCAAGCGGTGCTCGACGACCGCCTCCAGCACGTCGAGCAGATCGGTTTTCAGCAACGGCAACACCACTTGCGTCTCAGGATCGCCCAGCCGCGCGTTGAATTCCAAGACGTACGGCACGCCCCGGACGATCATCAGGCCGGCGTAGAGCACGCCTTGGAACGGAGAGCCGAGCCGCACCATGGTGTCCACGATTGGCTGCAGCACCTCGCGCGCGACGCGTTCCCGCAGCGCCGGCGTGCCGAGCGGGGCCGGGCAGTACGCGCCCATGCCGCCCGTATTGAGTCCGGTGTCCGCGTCCCCCACCCGCTTGTGATCCTGTGCGGGCAGCATGGGGACGACCGTCCGGCCGTCGGTGAAGGCCATGATCGTCAATTCCTCGCCGTCCAGGAACTCTTCGATGAGTACCTGTTTGCCGGCTTGCCCGAATACCGCCCGTTCCATCAAATCGGCGATCGCCTGCCGCGCCTCCTCCCGCGTCGTTGCGATGACGACGCCCTTGCCCTGCGCGAGCCCATCCGCCTTGATGACGAGGGGGAGCGCCTGTTGTTCGGCGTACGCGAGCGCCTCCGACGGCTTCTCGAAGCTCTGCGCCCGCGCCGTCCTGATCTTGGCCTGGGCCATCACGGACTTGGAAAAAATCTTGCTCGCCTCCAGCCGGGCGGCGTTTTTCGTCGGCCCAAAGATTTTCAGTTTGGCTTTGCGGAATTCGTCGGCGATACCCAGCGCGAGCGGCGCCTCCGGACCGACCACGGTCAGGTCAATCCGCTCCCGGAGGGCGAACTCCTTCAGCGCCGTGACGTCGTCAGCCTTGATGGGCACGCACGTCGCCAGCGCCTCGATCCCCGCGTTCCCCGGTGCGCAATAGAGCGTCGGCTTGCGCGGACTTTGAGCGAGCTTCCACACGATCGTGTGCTCTCGCCCCCCGCTGCCGACGACGAGTACTTTCATAGACTCCCTTCCGAAGGGTTCGTGGCGGATGCTCAAACAGGTCATCCCACAAGGCCGCAGGCGAGAAAAAACCGGAGGCGTAGCCTCTGGGCTACGTTGAGGATTTTTTCGAGCCGAGAACGAAGTTGGGGACCTGTTTCAGCATCCGATTCAGTGGCGGAAGTGGCGCATGCCCGTGAAGATCATCGCCATCCCATGCTCATCCGCGGCTTTAATGACTTCGGCATCGCGGATGGATCCGCCCGGCTGGATCACCGCCGTGATGCCGGCCTGCGCGGCGGCGTCGAGCCCGTCGCGGAACGGGAAGAAGGCGTCCGACGCCATCACGCAGCCCTTCACCGGCATCTGGGCTTTCATCGCCGCCAGCTTGACGGAATCGACCCGACTCATCTGCCCGGCCCCGATGCCGACCGTTTGACCGGGTCTTGCGTAGATGATCGCGTTGGACTTGACGTGCTTGCAGACCGTCCAGGCGAAGGCGCAGGCCGCATATTCTTCGTCGGTCGGTTTCCGGACCGTGGGCACGGGCAGCGCGCGCAGATCGGCGAGCACCCCGAGGTCCCGATCCTGCACGATCAATCCGCCCACCAGTTTCTTGAGGTCGTAGCCTTCCTGCTTGACGTTCGCGAGTGGGCCCACGTCCAGCAGCCGGAGGTCCTTCTTACGCTTCAGCTCGGCCAGCGCGTCCTCGGCAAAGCCCGGCGCGATGACGACTTCGACGAAGGTCGAGGTGATCTCCTTGGCCGCGGCCAAATCCACCGGCCGGTTGAACGCAATGACGCCGCCGAAGGCGGAGACGGGATCCGTCTCGCGAGCCTTCACATACGCCTCCACCGGCGTCGCCCCGAGCGCCACGCCGCACGGATTGTTGTGCTTGATGATCGCGACGGCGCAGTCGGCGTACTCCTTGGCGAGCTCCAAGGCCGAGTTGGCATCGAGATAGTTGTTGTATGACATGGCCTTGCCGTGCAGGATTTTCCCGCGCGACACGGAGGGCTCCTCGGAGTGCAGCTCGCGGTAGAAGGCGCCCTGTTGGTGTGGATTTTCGCCGTAGCGCAGGATTTCCCCCAGCTCGAACTGCAGCGACAGCACCTTGGGGAACTTCACCTCGCTGCCCCGCACCTGTTTTTCCAGATACCCCGCGATCAGACTGTCGTACCGGGCCGTATGCTGAAACACCTTCATCGCCAGCTCGCGGCGGAGGGCTGGGGTCACGGTATTGCTCGTGACCGCCTGCAGCACGCGGCCGTAGTCCGCGGGATCGACCAGCACGAGCACGTCCTCGTGGTTCTTGGCGGCGGAGCGGAGCATCGACGGCCCGCCGATATCGATGTTCTCGATCGCCTCGTCAAAGTGGCAATTTGGTTTCGCGATCGTCGCCTCGAATGGGTAGAGGTTGACGACGACCACGTCGATGGGCCCGATCCCCTGCTGCTGCATTTGCTCCACATGAGCCGGGATCGACCGGCGGCCGAGGAGCCCGCCGTGGATCTTCGGATGCAGAGTTTTCACGCGGCCGTCCAAAATTTCCGGCGATCCGGTGTAGGCGGCCACGTCGGTCACCGTCACGCCGGCGTCGCGCAGCGCCTTGGCGGTCCCCCCGGTCGAGAGGATCTCGGCGCCCAACGCCGCCAGCCCCTTGGCCAGATCGACCACTCCGGTTTTGTCTGAAACACTGATCAGCGCCCGCTTGAGGCTGGCCATGAGTTGCTCCTTAATGCGAGAGAGTGATGCGGTGTCGGAAGGCGGTCGGAGAATAACAAAAGGGTCGGGCCCAGTGCAAGAATGCGGCGCCCGGGCCCGCGCGCCACACGCATTTGACTTCATCTCCCCTCGCCACTAGAATCCCGCTGCCTCCGTTGGTACGTTGCACAGAGAGGTCCTGCCGCGTGGCGTCGTCGTTCGTTCATCTCCATCTCCACACGCAATTCAGTCTGCTTGATGGCGCCAATCAAATCGAGCCGCTCGTCCAACAAGTGAAGGCGTTCGGCCAACCGGCCGTGGCCATGACGGATCACGGCAACATGTTCGGCGCGGTCGAGTTTTACCGCAAAGCCAAGGAGGCCGGCGTCAAGCCGATCATCGGCTGCGAGGCGTACATGGCGCTCGGCAGCCGCCACGCCAAGAAGGACAGCGGCCTCGCCCATAATGATTACTATCATCTGATCCTCCTCGCCCGGAACCGGACCGGTTATCAAAATCTCATCAAGCTCGTCAGTAAAGCATACCTTGAAGGTTTTTATTATAAGCCACGGATGGACAAAGAGCTTCTCAAGGAGCACCACGAGGGCCTCATCGCGCTCTCCGGGTGTTTGAGCGGCGAGATTCCTTATCTCATCGGCCAAAAAGACATGGCCGGCGCGATGGCGGTCGCAGGGGAGTTCCAGGAGATTTTCGGCAAGGATCATTTCTACCTCGAAGTGCAGGCGAACAGCCTCGACCATCAGCGGGTGGCGAACGCCGGGTTGATGGAGATCCACAAGAAGCTCGGCATTCCATTGGCCGGGACCAACGACTGCCACTATCTGAAGAAGGCCGATGCGCGCCCCCACGAACTGATGCTCTGTCTCCAGACCGGGAAGACGTTGAGCGATCCCAACCGGATGAAGTTCGACACCGACGAGCTGTACGTCAAATCCACCGAGGAGATTGCCCCGGCGTTCGCCGAGTTCCCCGGCGCCGTGACCAACACCTGCCGGATCGCCGATCAGTGCGAGCTGGAACTCGTGCTCAACAAGACCCATTTGCCGCAGTACAAGGCGCCGGACGGGTACACCCGCGAGTCCTACGTTGAACATCTTGCGGTGCAGGGGTTGAAGGAGCGTCTGAAGGAGCGGCCCAGCGCCATTCCAGCCGCCGCCTACGAGCAACGGCTGAGGGAAGAGCTGATGGTGATCTGCTCGATGGGCTTCGCCGGCTATTTCCTGATCGTGTGGGACATCATCCGCTTCGCCCGCTCGCGGGGCATTCCCGTCGGGCCCGGGCGCGGTTCCGCCGCCGGCAGCCTCGTCGCCTACGCGCTCCGCATCACGGATTTGGATCCCCTGGTGTACAACCTGCTGTTCGAGCGGTTCCTCAATCCCGAGCGCGTGTCCCTCCCCGACATCGACATGGATTTCTGCATGGACCGCCGCGGCGAGGTCATCAATTACGTGGTGGAGAAGTACGGCTCGGACCACGTGGCCCAGATCATTACGTTCGGCACGCTGGGCGCGAAGGCGGCCATTCGGGACGTCGGCCGGGTCCTCGAAATCCCCTACGCCGAATGCGACAAAGTCGCCAAGCTGGTGCCCAATCAGCTCAACATCACGCTGGCCCAAGCGCTGGACCAGGAGCCGAAGCTGCGTGAGTTGATCGCGACCGACGCCAAGATGGCCGAGCTCATGCAAGTGGCTCAATCCTTGGAAGGTCTCGCCCGCCATGCGTCCACCCACGCCGCCGGCGTCGTCATTTCCGAGGGCCCGCTCACCGACCATGTGCCCTTGTACAAAGGGGCCAACGACGAAATCGTCACCCAATACACGATGGGCGACGTCGAGAAGATCGGGTTGGTGAAGTTCGATTTCCTCGGCCTCAAGACCCTCACGATGATCAAGCGCGCGGTGGACCTCATCAACGAGGGCTATCCAGATCGGCCGCGGCTGGTGATCGAGGAGATTCCGTTTGACGACCCGCAGACGTTCCAGCTGTTGTCCTCGGGCAAGACCACCGGGCTGTTTCAATTGGAAAGCTCGGGCATGCGGGATCTGCTGACGGGCCTGAAGCCCGACCGGTTCGAAGACATCATCGCGATCATCGCGCTCTACCGTCCGGGCCCGATGGACCTGATCCCGGACTTCATCAAGCGCAAACAGGGCAAGGTGCCCATTGCGTACGAAGTCCCGGAACTCGAGCCCATCCTGAAGGACACCTATGGCGTGATCGTGTACCAGGAACAGGTCATGGCCATCGCCAACAAGGTGGCCGGGTTTTCGCTGGGCCAAGCCGACATCCTCCGCCGGGCGATGGGCAAGAAGAAGCCGGAGGAGATGGAAAAGCTGCGCGTGAAGTTCCTCGAAGGGGCCAAAGCGCACAAGATCCCAGAAAAGAAGGCCGAGAAGCTGTACGAGCTGATTCAGAAGTTCGCCGGCTACGGCTTCAATAAATCGCACGCCGCCGCCTACGCGGTCGTCTGCTATCACACCGCGTACCTGAAGGCCCACTACCCGACCGAATTCATGGCGGCGTTGATGACCAGCGACATGGGCAACACCGACAAGATCGTCGGGTACTTCACCGAATGCCGCGATCTCGGCATCAAGGTGCTGGGGCCGGACGTCAACGCGAGCCAGAAGAACTTTGCGGTGGCGGACGGCGCGATCCGGTTCGGCCTGGCGGCCATTAAGAACGTGGGCGAAGGCGCGGTCGAGTCGGTCCTCGCCATTCGCGCCGCCGGCGGGCCATTCAAGTCGTTCTTCGATTTCTGCCGGCGCGTGGATCTGCACAAGGTCAACAAACGGATGCTGGAAGGGCTCATCAAGACGGGCGCCTTCGATTCGACCGGGGCGAAGCGGTCCCAGCTCATGGCGGTGCTGGACCAGGCGGTGGAGGACGGGGCCGCCGCCCAGCGAGAGCGGGATTGCGGACAGACGAGCATCTTCGGCGGAGACCTGCATGACACGGACGCGTCGGCGGGGGTCGCCATGCCGCCCCTGCCCGCCATCCCCGAATGGGACCAGGCCCAGCGGCTGAAATTCGAGCGGGAGCTGACCGGCTTTTACATCTCGGCGCACCCCTTGGCGCGCTACGAGGCGACGATTCAGGCGCTGTCGACGGCGACCACCGTCGGGCTGGCGGATCTGCCCGACGGCAAAGAGGTGAAGTTGTGCGGCATCATCGCCACGGTCAAATCGATGCTGACGAAAAAAGGCGACCGGATGGCCTATCTGACGGTCGAGGACTTGCAAGGCACGGTCGAGGTCATCGCCTTTCCCGACTTGTTCAAAACCGCGGGCGACCTTATCGCGCCGGAGCGCGTGGTCCGCATTACCGGGGCCGTCGACCGCGGTGACAAGGGGACGAAGCTGCGCGGCAGCAAGATCGAACCGCTGGCCGACGTGCAAACGCAATCGATCAAGCGCATCCGCATCCGGCTGACCGACCGCCCGGAGGTGCGCGAGCAACTGCCGAAGCTGCTCGACGTGATCAAGCGCCACCCGGGTCCCAGCACGATCTCCATGACGTTCCGGACGGACGAAGCCCTGGAAGCGGACACCGCCCCGCTGCCGCATCTGAGCGTGAGCGCCACCGAGCACTTCGTGGCGGATGTTGAAGAAGTGCTAGGCAAGGGCGCCCTCTCTTTGCTATCTTGATACGTATTTTGGGGGATAGGTCGGAGGTCACGGCGATCACCTGTTCAGACTGAGGTCTATGCGCGACTATCTTGAATTTGAAAAACCGATTCGCGAGATCGAAGAAAAGATCGAGAAGCTTTCGGCCGCTGGTTCCGGGAAGGCGTCCAACCAAGACGAGATCCGCAAGCTCCGCACGAAGCTCGCCCAGACGGAACACGAGCTCTATCAGCACCTCACCCCGTGGCAGCGCACGCAGCTGGCCCGGCACCCTCAGCGCCCGAGCACCCTGGACTACATCAACGATTTGACCCGGGGCTTTCTGGAGTTCCACGGCGACCGGGCGTTCGCGGACGACCGCGCCATCGTCGGCGGCTTCGCCCGCTTTAACGACCGCACGGTGATGATCATCGGGCACCAGAAGGGCAAGACCCTGAAGGAGCGGATGCAGCGGAACTTCGGCATGCCGAACCCTGAAGGGTATCGCAAGGCGCTGCGGCTGATGCGGATGGCGGAGAAATTCAACCGCCCCATCATCACCTTCATCGATACCCCCGGCGCCTACCCCGGCATCGGGGCCGAGGAACGCGGCCAAGCCGAAGCGATTGCCCGCAATCTCCTGGTCATGTCACGCCTTACGGTGCCGATCATTTCCGTGGTCATCGGCGAAGGCGGCAGCGGCGGGGCGCTGGCGTTGGGCGTGTCGGATCGCGTGCTGATGCTGGAGCACGCCGTTTATTCCGTGATTTCTCCCGAAGGCTGCGCCGCGATCCTGTGGGATGATCCGAGCAAAGTGCCGGATGCGGCCGCCTCGCTGAAAATGACCGCCAAGGACCTGCTGGAGTTGGGCGTCATCGATGAGGTCATTCCGGAGCCCCTCGGCGGCGCGCACCGCGATCCCAAGGCGGTGTCCGACCGGGTGGCCAAGGCGCTCACCAACCAGCTGTTCTCCTTGACGGATCTGTCCACCGATCAACTGCTCGCGGAGCGGGACCACAAATATCGGAAGATGGGCGCCGTGGCGGGGCTCGTGGCCCAACCGTAGCTCACAGCAGCCGGGAGGTCTCGAAGCGGCTGCGAATGGCGGCCGTGATATCCGCCGCCAGCCGCTCTTTGTACGGCCTCAGCTCCTCGCCCTGCAGATACCGATCGAGCGTCCGCGGCAGTTTCCGCCACCAGGCCCTCGCGGAATGCGCCGCCTGGCCGGCCGGTCCGCCGCCGTCCTGCAGGAGCCTGCGCACTTCGCGCTCGAAGAACGCCACATGCGCGTGCTCATCTTCGAGGATCGCCGCCAGATCGGGTCGCAGCGCGGCCAGCACTCGGGCGAACTCCAGCCCCAGCGATTCGTACCCGTACAGCTGCACGGCCAACGTGGGCCACTGCCGTGGCACCGACGGCAGGCGCGCTCGTTGGTGTGAGGCATGCCCGAGTAACGCTTCAAACTGGCGGAGGTGGTCCTGTTCGTCCGCCTCGTGCTGCTTCAAAAACGCGAGGACGTGCGGAGGGACGTCCTGCAGCTGGGCGGATCGCACGGCCCAGAGGGCCATCGCTTCGGCTTTCAAGAACCGTTCGAACAAGGCCGGCTCACAGGACGCCGGCAAGCAGAGGGGAGCGGAGTGAGGGACGACGGTCATGGCGCGGCTATCCTACGCGAGCACCGATGCGGATGCCAAGCCGCGCCCGTCGGTCCCGAGCAAAAGGCCGGTTCAGTTGTCAGACGGCGCGCATTTTGAGACACTACGTACAGCTACTCACCGGACGGCGCGGCGCGCTCGTCCATTTACGAGGTCAGATACCTATGAAGATCCTGCGGGCGACGGCATCGGTCTGCGCCATATTGATGTGTCTCGGCTGCGTGACCCAGCGGACGTATGATCTCGCCCGCGGGGAAGCGGATCGCCTGGGCCGCAGCCTGGCCGGCGAACAGGCCGAGTTGCAGGAGATGGAACAGGAGCTGGTCGCGCTTCAACGCAGTGCGCGCGCGGCAGAGAGCGAACTCGCCCAGGTGCATGCGGCGATGAACCAGACGCTGGAGGAGGCGGCGCGGGCCCGGCAGCAGGCCGACGATCGACTGGCGGCGCTTCAAACGCAGGTTGCCGCTCTCGTCAATCAAAACCGCGCCCTACGGCGCGACCTGGCGGAGGCCAAGCAAGAACACGTCGCCCTGCAGGCCTCCGTGTCTCAGTACAAGAGCGACCTCGAGGATCTGCGGTCGCCCATCTCCTCCACACCGATCACCATGCCGCCGGCGACGCCGGGATCGGTCGCTCCCCCGCCCGATCCGGCTCCCGTACCGACCACGACGGCCGCTCCCCCGGTATCCGCTCCAACGGTTCCAGCAATGGTCCCCCCGGCGACGCCCGATCCGGCCGATGGGGATGTTCCCGCCAAGCCCATCACGACTCGACCGACCAAGCCTGCTTCGGACAACGACTCGTCCTGGACCGGTTTCATCAAGAGCTGGGTCTCGAGCATCTGGGAGTGGATTTTCGGCTGAACGTTACGGGGAAACGATGAACCTGGTCTGGACGATCACCGTTGCGATCACTGGTGCGGCCATCGCGGGCTGCGCAGCCCTGCAGGGTCCCCCCGACGACCTCCTCTCGCGCGTCCCTGTCGTCGAAATCGGTCAACCGGAGCCGAAAGACCAACCCTATGTCCTCCATATCCGGGCCGGACAACCGATTCCCGTTCAGATGACGATTCAGGGCCCTCTCCTGCTCCAACCTGCGAAAGCGACCACGCAGGTGCAGTTCTCACAGAGTCTGTACGTCTACAAAGAGTGGTCGAGCATCGACGGCGTGAACTGGGAGCGCGGGGCATTCCATGGCGGCGCGTCGTTGGGGCTCGCCCCGAAAGGCGGCCTCGTGGATCTGCGGGTCGACCGGGCGCAGTAAGACGCCACGGTACATCGCGGGAGGCTCTTGTGGTGACCGGCCGGTGCTCGGCTGAGCGCTCGGATTGGCCCGGCCGGCGGCGATTCAGGCGATCGATCCTTCTTTCTCTAGCACATCAGTTGCGAAGGTTTCGCGGCGCACTTCGTTTCCGCTGCGTGTGCGGTACACGAGTTCATCGGTTTCCAAGTCATATTCCGGAATGGTCGGATCGCTCCATCGCTGCTGAAAGTAGTGGGCATAGAGAGTGAACAATCCGTGATCCTTCCGATTGTGCCGCAGGACATACTCGGGCATCGTCTGGATATCGAGGTCGGCGTGGTAATGCTGAAGCCACAGGTAGTCGCCGAGAATGACCAATTTCACGAGCGGGGGATCCGCGTAGAGTTTCAGTTTGACGGCCTTCCCCATCGCGCTGAGTCGTTTCAGCAGGGCGATGCTCTGCCGCACCTCTTCGTGGAAGCGGCCAAGCGTATAGTCGGGGTGGCCGATCGCCTCCATGCGGGCACGGGCTTCCACGCTGCAGGGATTGACGAGCAGAATGTTCGCGCCCAGGCATTTGTCCAGGACGGAAGACAAATCTCCCACTTGATCGACAAACGTGCTGTATCCGCTGGATCCGATCACCATGATGGTGCGGCCAGTGCCCTGCTCTTCCTTGAGTCGTTTGATGTGCCGTTGAGCCTCCCGCGCGCGGCGCGGAAAGAACGAGACCAGTCCGGCTCCTGCGGCGGCGGCGGCAAGCGTCCGGTCCCGCAGGCTGCGATGGACATAGCTCAGGATGAGGATGAGTCCGACCGCGACCGTCAGTTCGACCACGATGACGGAGAGTTTGTCCCCTTCCACGCGTGACCAAAACGAGAGAAACTGCCGGGCGCCGGCCGGCAACATCAGTGCAATAGCGGCGCTCATCACGACGATGGCGATGTGATAGAGGCTGCTTGCAGTGCTGCGCACGAGCCTTCGAACGGCGGACCAAGATTCACGAAACAATGAGACACCTCTTGTGGTTGATATGACCGTGGACTGCGCGAGCGGCGAGGAAGTCTCGAGGAGACGCCTACCTGCGGAGAAGCGAAGCCAGTGGATCCACCCTAGCACGGGCGGGCAAGTGAGGCAAGCTGCTGTCCACGTCCGCAGCGGACCCCATCGGGACCGTCGCGTGGTTGTCGCAGGGCAGGTGCCGTGTGGCCTCACAGAAAAAGAAATCTGGCCGAAAGATATCCAGGCGTTAACAACCTTTCCCTGAATGCCGGGATTGACTGCCCTGCATGAGCGGTGTAGGGTGCCGGCAGTAGAGTACGGGCCACGCTGACTGTCTCATCTCTCGCGTTGCCGGTCTCCGACAACGCGTCTGATTCTCCAGTCTCCGCCGCTCCTTCACGCAAGGTTTTCAGTCACTCGGTCGATTCGGTACTCGATCGGAATCACCCGACGGGACCAGTGCGGTTCAGTCTGCATGAACACCGCCTGCGCGTGCATGCAAAAGGAGGTCGTGCGATGCGAAACCACTGCTTGCTGACAAGTGCGCTGTTGCTTGGGACGCTGGGGCTGTTCTCTCCGGTGCCCGCACCGGACGCAATGGCTGCCGACCCCCAGGTGAGAGGTACTTCCACCGTCGTTCCGGCCGAGGAGCCGGCCGCTTCCAAGGAGAGCTCCGCCGTGCGGAAATCGGATGGCGTGGCGTCCGGTGCCGTGGAGGACACGCTGAAGGCTTGCTTGGCCAGAATTCCGTCACAGGCGACGGCAGGGCAACGTATGCTTGCTGAACAGGGCTGTCAGGGGGAACAGAAGACGAGAACCTCGAGTCATGCTTCACCGCAGTTCTAAGCGGGTCTGGCGGTGTAGGGTCGGAGGCGTTGAGCATCCCCACCTGGGGTGCGGCCCGGCGCATCAAAGAATCGGGCGCGCATGATAGAGCGCGGCCTTCCTGGATCGCTTATGAGCGAACACAATCACATGATGCCTGAAGCAGGACAGCGGCCTACCGAGGCCACCGTCTCAACCGAAGATTTCCACGAATGCTTGCGCCATTCATACCGCGTGAAACGGCGAGGGGTCGGCGATTTCTTGTACCGGCTGGTCGGGCTGTACCCTTGGCAGTGCAATCGATGTCGACGTTCCTTCCATCGCCGGCAGCGGTGGTCGTGACGGATGAGCATTCTGGACGGATGAGCATTCTGTTGGAGGCTGAAGCATAAGAGCGCGTGCGAAGTAGGTT
>JBDZVU010000150.1:0-3919 GCA_040255845.1 Nitrospiraceae bacterium
AGCACCACCGTGCGAACCGCCGCATCCGGGAGAATCAGCGCGATGGGACGGGGCACGTCCCCAAGGACCCGTCCGGCAATGCGCACAGCCGCCGGTGGTCCCGCCAGAGAGCGAATTCGAGCCTCCACGACGGACCGGTCGCCGATGTTCGGTTCCGCCGGAGACACCTTCACGGCGCCCTCTGGGACCGCCGCTGTGAGGCACCGATGCCGGCGGCGTCCGCGCCAAGTGCGTTCCGCTTCGGCCCAGGCAAGCCCGTCCGTGCCGATCTTCAGACACCGCCGGGGACGAGTGGCAAGCCATCCAAACACCGCCGTTCACCCCTCCTCGCTGAAGGTCACCCGATTGATCTCACGCAGCGAGGTCTCCCCGGCCAACACTTTCTTCAACGCGGACTGGCGCAGCGTGATCATGCCGTCGGTCACGGCACGATACCGGATCTCAGAAAGCGGACGCTCGGCGAGAATCATTTCCTTGATCTCATCGGTCAGGTCGAGAAACTCGGTGATGCACTTCCGGCCCCGGTACCCGGTTCCATTGCACTCCGCGCATCCTTTCCCTTCATAGAACGGCACGTCTTTGAACTCGTCGCAGTCAAGACCGGACTCCTTGAGCAGCGCTTCGCTGATCTTGATCGGCGTGCGGCAGGACGGGCACAACATGCGGACCAGCCGTTGCGCGAGCACGCAATTGAGCGCAGCCAAAAAGTTGTAGGCATCGATGCCCATGGACGCAAAGCGGCCGATCACGTCGAACACGTTGTTGGCATGGACGGTGGTCAACACCAAATGGCCGGTGAGCGCCGATTGGATCGCGATCTGAGCGGTCTCGGAATCCCGGATCTCGCCCACCATGATCTTGTCGGGATCGTGTCGCAGAATCGACCGCAGTCCTCGCGCGAAGGTCAGGCCTTTTTTTTCGTTCACCGGGATTTGGACGACGCCGGCAAGCTGGTACTCGACCGGGTCCTCGATCGTGATGAGCTTGTCCTCGAGCGTATTCATTTCGGAAATGGCCGCGTACAGCGTCGTCGTCTTGCCGCTTCCCGTCGGGCCGGTGACCAGCACCATCCCATACGGGCGTGTGATCGCGCGGCGGAACCGCTTGAGGTCCTCCGGATTGAAGCCGAGCCGTTCGAGGCGAAGCGCCGAGACGCCGCTGGTGATGGCCTCGCGATCCAACAGACGAATGACCACTGACTCTCCGAATACGCTGGGGAGGATCGAGACCCGGAAATCGACGGTCTTGCGATCCACGCGCATCCGAAAACTGCCGTCCTGCGGAACACGGCGCTCCGCGATGTCCAACTCCGACATGACCTTCAGGCGTGAGACCAGCGGAGCATGCAGCCGGATGTCCAGCGGCTCCATGGCCGGGATAAGGATGCCGTCCACGCGAAATTTCACCTTCGTGGCGCGGTCGGCGGCCTCGATGTGGACGTCGCTGGCCCGGCGCTGCATCGCCGACATGAGGATGGAGTCGAGCAGCTTGACCGCCGGGCTCTCATCCTCCGCGTGGTCGATGGTCAGGACTTCCTCTCCACGCTCGTCCTCCTTGACGAGCACCGATCGGTATTCGGCCTCGAGCTCTCGGAGCGCATGGCTCGATCCTTCGCTGCGCTCCAGCGCCGCCAGAATGGCGCTCCTGGAGCTGACGACGCGGTCCAGCGGCTTCCCGATCAGGAGCTCCAATTCATCAAGGCCGAGCAGGTTCTGCGGATCGGCGATCGCAATGGTCAGCACGCCGGCCCGCTCGCGGATCGGCACAAACGGCAGCCGCTGCATCAGCTTGACGGAGATCGTCTCGTAATACTGAGGATCGACGCGAAAATCGGTGAGCGGGTCATAGGGCAGGCCGTACTGCACGGCGAGGGCTTTGGCCAGTTGGTCTTCTGAGAGCAATCCCTCGGCCACCAACGTGGAACCCAGCTGCGCGGCCACGCCGCCGCACCGCCGCAGCACGTCATCCGCGGTCTGCCTGGTGACGAATCCCTGGCTCACCAGGACGTCGGCCAAGAGCGGCCTGGCAAGACTACGCGCCATGGGACGTCCTCGCGTCTTCTCGGGTTCCGGCATTCCGTCTCGTCATGAGCCCACCGTCCCGGCCATTTGAAACACCGGCAGATACATGATGATCACAATGCCGCCGACCAAGAAGCCCATGACCAGCAGCAACGCCGGCTCGATCCATGTCGTGAGCTGGGACAGCCGGGTGTCGAGGTCCGCTTCATAGAATTCCGCCACGTCGCGCAGCATGGTGTCGAGGGATCCCGTTTCCTCTCCGACGGAGAGCATCTCTGTCGCCAGCTTGGGGAGCACGCCGGAACGATCCAGCGCCGCCGCCAGCGTCGACCCCTGTCGGATCTCGTCGACGGCCTCGCCCAACCCTCGCGACACCCAACGATTGGACACGGCGCCGCGCGCGACCTGCAGGGCGTCGACCAACGGAGTCCCTCCGGAGAGGACGGTCCCCAAGGTCCGCGTCAATTGAACGGTGTGATGTTTCACGGAAACGGGGCCGAGCACGGGCAGTTGAAGCAGCGACCGGTCAATCATCATCCTTCCCGTGGGCGTGGCATAGTACCCGCGGATGGCGATGAACCCGGCAACAAGAACGGCCGCGAGCGGGACCGTCCACGCCTCGGCGTGGGTCACGAGATCCAGCAGCGTCTGGGTCGCCCACGGCAACGTCTTGGCCGACTCCCCGTACACCGAGACGAACGTCGGCATCACGTAGCTGAGGAGAAACACGATCACTCCCACCCCGATGAGCACAAGGAACAGCGGGTAGGACAACGCCTTCACCACCTTCTGCCGCAGCCCAATCATCAGTTTGAGATAGGAGACGTAGCGCAGCAGCACTTCGTGAAGGTTTCCGGATTGCTCCCCGGCCTTCACGGTGGCGATGTACAACTCCGGGAAATACGTCGAATGGCGCGCCATCGCGTCGGATGCCGAAGAGCCACCACGAATATCTTCCCGCACCTCCTGAAGGGCAGCCTTGAATCCGGCGTGGCTGGCCCGCTCAATCAGCAAATCCCAGACCCTCAGAACGGGGAGCCCGGATTTCACCAGTGCCAGCAGCTCTTGGTTGAAAATTAAAAAGTCGGCAAGCGGCAATTTCCCCAGCGACCACGATCGGCCTGCCACGCGGGGAAGCCGGCGCCCGCTCCGATGCACTTTGAAAACCAGCAGCCCCTGTGACTCGAGTTTGGCCCGGATGAGCGACTCATCCTCGCCTTCCAACTGGCCTTCGAACGTGGAGCCGTCTGGGCGGGCGACTCTATACGCGAACATCGCCATAGACAGCGGCCTTATTGAACGGAGTCGTCGAGTCCCGGCTGGTCATGCGGTCGTTCCACCAGCCACAGGACCTGCCCCACTTCGATCGTGGCGTTGGTCAGACGATTGAGCTGCATGAGCCGCTTCACCGAGACGCGATGCCGCTGGGCAATGCTCCACAACGTGTCTCCCGACTTCACCACAACTCGCTCCGTGGAGGAAGGAGGAGCAGCGACTGCTGCTGGCTGATGAATGGCCGGAATGGCAGCCGGCGACACATCCGGTTCCACCGACGATGAGACGGATGCGACGGCGCGTTGAGCGCCGGAGGGCCGAGGCGCCGAGGCCCCGGTGGGTCGCACGTCTCGGCTCGGGGCGAGCTTCGCCAGTTGCTTTTGAAGCTGGCTCAACTGATTGCGCAACGCCATCCCGGTTTTCGCCGTGCGCTCCCGTTCCGCCCGAGAGCCGGCCAACTCCTCGCGTTGGAGATCGATGACATGGCGGGCTTCCATCAGGCGGCGTTCAGCTTCTCGCAGGCGCCCTTCTAATTGAGCCCGGGCAATCTGTGCCTCCGCCAATTCTTGCCGGCGCGCATCCAGTTCGGCCCGCAGGTCGGAAATGGTCCGTTGGGCATCACG
>JBDZVU010000076.1:0-15574 GCA_040255845.1 Nitrospiraceae bacterium
GAAGGGCAAGACGCCGGGCGGGACGGACGGCCACCGGCCCTTGGGAGAGCTCGAGCGGCCCGAAGGCGAACCTCAGCTGGACTATGTCAGGCGATTAGCCGACCGGATGGAGGCGAACTCCGAGGGACGCGGGTTTAAAGCCATCGGCATTCTCGGCAGCGACGTGTACGATAAACTCTTGATCCTTCAGGCGCTTCGGAAACGGCATCCCGACGCATTGTTCTTCACCACCGATCTCGACGCACGCCTCCTCCATCCCAGCCAATATGAGTGGACTCACAATCTGCTCATTGCGTCGCATTTCGGTCTCGAGCTGCATCCGCAGCTGCAAGGCGGCATTCCTCCTTTCCGGAACAACTATCAGACGTCGACCTTCCTCGCGGTGCTGCAGGCATTGGGCCATGTGTACCGATCCTGCCCGACCTGTCCTTTTGAAGTGAAGGGGGGCGGCTCCGCCGCCCTTGATATCTCGACAGTTCCCTCCGTGTATGAGATCGGGCGCACCACTCTCGTGCCGCTCGGCGCCACACTGCCCACCGTCAACCCCGCGACCCTTGTCACCACCGGCGGGCTCGCCCCCTCCTCAGGCGGCTCGGGGGAGCCTAGGGGGCGGGAGATGCCGCACTCCCGCTGGCTGCCAGCTCTTCTGGCAGTCTTTCTCACGTTTTGTCTCGTCATCCCGGTGATCCGTTCGATCCCGGAAGACATGCTGCCGGGTGAGGCGGGGCAATTTATCCTTCACGCCGCCATGGGACTCGCGCTGACCGCCATCATCGCCGTCCTGGGCTTTGAATGGGCCGCCGAGCAACCACACGGCGAACCGCTGTTTTGGCTGGAGGGCGTCAGCATCTGGCCCACCGAACTCATTCGAGTCCTCGCCACCATGCTGTGCCTGATCTTCTTTTTCGCGGGACATCGGACGCTGGAGGCCAACCGCGACGTACTGGCCATTCGTTACGGCTTGACTGCCGCGCCGGAGCCGCAGGCCGAAGAGCCTCGTAGAGCCCACCGGTTGAGTTGGTTGCATCCCGCTTCATGGAGCGTGGCCTTTACCGGCAACGCGCAGCACCTGGCCGCCTTGTGGCGCGAACACAATCGATGGACCAGCACACAATGGCGCCGGATCATCCCCCAAACGGTGATACTCACTGTGCTCGGGATTGTCTTGTTGAGGCTGTTCGGTATTCCGCACACTCCCGCTCGTGGGGCGCTCGCGTGGTGGATCAACACCGTCGCCTGGGCGATCTCCACCTTGACCTTGGGTCTTCTCGTCTTCTACGTCGTCGATGCGATCCGAGTGTGCACGGGATTCATCCATCAGTTCGCCTTGGAACAAACCCAGTGGCCCGCCCCGATCGTCAACCCGCTCTGCGAGCAGCGCCAGTTGCCGGCCGATCTGATCGGGGAATGGCTCGACATCCGATTCATCGCCGATCGGACCACAATCGTCGGGTCGCTGATCCACTACCCCCTCATCGTCCTCTTCTTAATCGTCGCCGCGCGCAACCGGATGTTCGATGATTGGTCCTCGCCTCCGGGGTTGCTGCTCATCTTCGCCGTCACGGCAACCTATATCCTGGCCTGCGCCGTCCTCCTCAGCGTGGCGGCAGAAAAGGCCCGCGGCGCCGCGGTCAAGCGCCTGCGCGATCAGATCTATGCGCTCCGCGCCCAGGCCCAGGAACCGGGGCAGGCGGACCGGTGCATCCATCAAATTGCGCAAATCGACCAGATGCTGCGCGACATCGAGGGCGTACGCGAAGGAGCCTTCGCCCATTGGTCTGAACACCCGGTGTTCCGGGCGCTGCTCCTGCCGTCGGGAGGATTCAGTGTGCTCGCCGTGCTCGATTACTTCCTGACGCAGTGACGCCATGTCGGCCCCGGCCATCTCCCGCATTGCATTTGCTCCGGTGGACATTCCCCTCACCGACCCGTTTGTCGTGGCGACGGGCGCCCGCGTGGTGGCCGAGAACGTCTTCGTATGCGTCACCCTTGAGGATGGGACGGAAGGATACGGAGAAGCCGCGCCGTTCCCGGAGGTGGGCGGAGAAGACCGCGCGTCCTGTTTGCGCAGCCTGGAGGCCTTGTCGGCGGCGCTCATCGGGAAGCGAGTCGACGACTATCAGACGCTCGCGGCGCTCCTCGTGGCCGCGGCTCCATCCCAACCGGCCGCTCGCTGCGCATTGGAAACCGCGATCCTGGACGCCTATTGCCGTGTGACCCGCATGCCCCTGTGGCGCCTGTGGGGTGCCGGCGACGTGCGGTCCCGGGAGACCGACATCACCATTCCAATTGCTTCCCTCGACACGACCGTGCGCTTGGCCGAATCGTGGCACAGCCTGGGGTTCCGGCTGCTCAAGATGAAGGTAGGAATCGACGTCGACGAAGATATCCGGCGACTTGAAGCCGTTCATCGACGGCTGCCTGATGTCGCGTTCATCGGCGACGGCAATCAAGGATTTTCTCGTGAGGAGTGCTTACGATTCGCCAAGGGCGTGCGGCAGTTCGGCGGCCACCTCGTCCTGCTGGAACAGCCGGTGGTACGCGAGGACCTCGACAGCCTTGCGGCGATCCGGATGGACACCGGCGTGCCGGTCGCAGCCGATGAGTCCGTGCGTTCGCTGGAGGATGCGCGGCGCGTCGTCGAAGCCGGAGCGGCGGATTACGTCAATATTAAGATCATGAAGACCGGTGTCATCGAAGCCGCGCAGATCGCCGCGTACGTCTTACAGACTGGCCTCCAGCTCATGGTGGGCGGGATGGTGGAAACCCGCGTCGCCATGGGCTGCTCGTTCAGCCTGGTGCTCGGCATGGCAGGGTTTGAGGTGTTGGATCTGGATACGCCCCTGCTGCTTGCGCAGGATCCGGTTCAAGGCGGGTATCGGTACGCCGGGCCGCACCTCCAGCCTTGGCACGAGCCGGGACTGGGCCTCACCGTCTCCTTGGACCACCGGGCGACAGTCGTCGGCTAACCCTGCTCTTCGTCGCATCGTTTGCAGTTCAACCGGGTGCCCAGGTGCGCCTGGCGCCCGGCCTCGGTGAGCACCCACGGGCGGCTGCTCAAGGGCGGCTGGTGGCGGACGTGTTGCCCGTGCCCGCAGCGCAGGTCCGCGACCCAATCTCCCAGCTCATCCTGATGAAATCCAATGATCAGCTGCTGCATCTGAGGCGCTCTCAGCGGGGAGCCATCGGCTGCTCGGGCCGGTCGGAAGCCGGTACGTAGGTCCAGCCGCGGTCGGTGGTCTCGTCAAAACTTCCAAGAAATACCACGTTGCGGTCGAGATGACGAAACTCAGAGAGCGTGATCCGGCAAGCCGCGACATCGATAACTCGAGCGTCGAACTGCCCGACGACATAGATCAGGCCTCCGGCCGCCAGATACACATTGCGCCGGCCGGTATGTCCGGTGTCCGGAAACAAGTCCACGGACGAGGCGCACCCCCCGCTTCCCTGGATGGACAGCGTAAGATTGTAGCGCGGCAGAAAGGGGTCCGTGGCTACGCGCACGATGGTCAGCTGCAGGTTGGCCGCGGGGATCTTCGCCGTGGCCGGCTCCGGCGCGCTGCTGTTGCAGCCAGCCGCCAGAACGCTTGCCAATACGCTGCAGCCCAATCGGGCTGACCGGCTCACTTCGGTGCGGAGACTTTCGGTGCTGCCCCCACTGCGTCGAGACCGGCTTGCGCACAGGCATCGTCCAGATGAGCCCCCGGCGCGCCTCCCACCCCAATGCCGCCGACGACCTCCCCCCCGATTTCGATGGGCAGACCGCCACCTAAGATGAGGATGTCTGGATTCATGTCCCGCAGTCCCTGCAGGGCCGGCACTTTGGCCACCATCTCGGCCAATTCGGTGGTCGGCCGCCGAAGACTGGCCGCGGTGTACGCCTTCTTTCTGCTGCTGTCCACCGTATGGGGGCCGGCCCCATCCGCCCGGCCCAGCGCACGAAGGACGCCTACGCGGTCCACCACCGAGGCACTGACTCGGTACCCGTCTTTCTTACACGCTTCAACGGCGGCCTGAACCGCCCGTACGGCGGATTGCAGCCCGATCACCGGCTCCTTCGGCAACTCGTCGGCCGCCCAGGACGAGGCGGGGCCCAGGCACATCGAGATCAGAACCACGGCACACAGTCGTGCTCTCTGGTTGCTCCGCGTCACAGTCGTCGCTCCCATCGCTCATATCCTCCTGGTGATCACATCGGAAGTGAAGTGCATTGTCGGCAGTGCCGCTAGCTCATGGAACGGAGGTACCGGGCGGTGGCTTCTGATCGCGTCGCAACGCCCAGCTTCTGGAACAGGTTGTAGACATGATTCCGGATCGTTTTTTCGCTGACCCCCAGCACCTTGGCGATATCCTTGTTCGTTTTGCCCTCCGCGAGGATCGCCAGCACGCGCTGCTCTTGCGTCGTGAGGGACTCATGAGTGCTGTCGGCGGAATCGGCGGCACGCCCCCGGATGCGCCGCAAGACTTGATGCGTCACGTGGGGGTCCAGCACGGCCTGGCCCGAGGCGACGGCCCGGATGGCCTTGACCAAGTCCGCGTTGCTGTTTTCCTTGAGGAGGAAGCTTTGGGCGCCTGCCACGATCGTCTGCTCGACCGCCTCGCTCGTGCCGACGCTCGTGAGCATCACGACCTTCGTGTCCGGAGAGCAGGCGCGGATGGCGCGGCACGCTTCGATCCCGCTCCGGTCCGGAAGGCGAATGTCCAGCAGCACCACATCCGGCCGCAGCGACCCGGCGAGCATAATCCCTTCCTCGGCCGTACCGGCTTCACCGACGACATCGAAATCAGTTTCACATTCGAGCACGCTTCGCAGACCGGTCCGCACCAGCTCGTGGTCGTCCACCACCAAGATTCTGATCGCCACGCGCTCAGCGGACTTCACACCGGGCCTCCAACGGGAACTGCAGCCGCACCCGCGTGCCTTGCCCGGGCGCCGACCGCAGGTCGACCAGTCCCTGCAGACGCGCGGCGCGCGCACGCAGATTGGCTAACCCCCGGGCTGCAGGCCGCACCTCAGCCGGATCGAACCCGCACCCATCGTCTTCCACCTGCAACACTCCCGCGTCTCCCATGCGCATGATGCAGACGGACACGCGCGAGGCATGGGCATGCTGCAGCGCGTTGCTCACGGCTTCACGGATCATCGCGAGCATGTGGGCCGCCTGCTCCGGGTTCAGCTGCGCCGCCACGTCCGAGTCCACTGCGACGTTCGCGGCGACGCCGACGTCCTTCACCATCGACGCGATCAATTCCTCGGTGAGCTGCGGCAGCTGTTTGCCGTCGACCGCAGCGGCGCCGGTGCCTTCAATGTATCCACGCACCTGCCTGATCACTTGATCGATGTCATAGATGATTTCGCCGAACCGGGAGGCCGACGACAATCCCGCTTCGCCTGCCCGTTTCCGCCACGCCATCAACTTCAACCCCAGGCCGTACAGCCGCTGGATCACCTCGTCATGCAAATCTCTGGCGAGGGATTCACGCGCATCGATCAACAACTGCACCTCGCGTTCCCGCTTCTGCAAGGCATCCTGAACTTCGCGGCGCTCGGTCATGTCGATATGCGCGACCACCGCGCCTTCGCGGTTCGTGAAGGCCTTGGCATACAGGAGAAACCAGCGATACCCGGACGGTGTCAGGCGCCCGTACTCGGTCGAGTACACGGACCGGTACCCGCGGACGACGTCCCAAACGCCGGCGAGATATTGGTCCGGATCCGTCGCATCGCACGGTGCAGAGCGGCGTTTGACGGTCTCCCATTGCGGCGACCGGAGTGCCTGTACAAATCCCGCTTTCGGAGAGACGCCGCTGACCGCACTGTCTTCGCTTCCAAGATCGCGCTCGATGATGTCGCCGTGTCGGTCGAGGAGCGTGATATGAACCGCGACCGCGTCCAAAATAGCGCGATTCAGCTCAGCCTCCTGCATCAGTTTCCATTCAGCGCGCTTTTCGGACGAGAGGACGACGGCCGCCCCCCAGATCACCAGCACCGAGGCGGCGCGGTTGAAGAGCGCCGGCCACATCCAGCCCCCTTCCGGGCCCACGAAAATTCCGAGCACGGACAAGCATGTGGCTCCGCCGGCAAACCAATAGATGCCATGTTCCCACCAACGGCGGCCGACCAGCGCGAGGGGAACGAGATAGAGGATCGGCACGGCGTACCCCAACGGGGTCACCCAATCGAGAAGAAAAACGCCCATGGTGAGTGCGGAGGCCAGCACATCACCGGCGGTGAACGAAGACTCCAGACTTCGTCGGGCGTTGCTCATCGATAGCGCAGTGTAAGAATCCGCGTTGAACGAAGTCAAATGAGCGAATCTCCGCAGCGGCGGAACTCGTGAACGAAGCGCCGATGACCGCCGGCCTATTCGCCGCTCTGCTGAATCAGCTTCGCGACCAATGCCGTCCAGCCGGTCTGGTGGCTCGCGCCGAGCCCGGCGCCGGTGTCACCGTGAAAGTATTCGTGGAACGGCACGGCATCGCGCCACAGGGGATCGGATTGGCACTTGTGCGTGCCCCCGTACACCGGCCGGCGCCCCTGCTCATCCAGCAAAAATAGACGCGTGAGGCGGCGGGACAGCTCGGCCGCCACGCGGTCGAGGGGCATCCGGACCCCAGACCCGTAGGGATACTCCACGGTAAAGTTATCGCCGAGAAAGTAGTGAAATTTCTGCAGTGACTCGATCAGCAGATAGTTCACGGGGAACCAGATGGGGCCGCGCCAGTTGGAGTTGCCGCCGAAGAGTCCCGTGCGGGCCTCGCCCGGCTCATAGTCGACACGATGCTCATGGCCTCCAATCGACAAGACGTACGGGTGATCTTTATGGTAGCGGGAGAGCGCGCGAATGCCGTACGGCGACAAGAACTCCTGCTCGTCCAGCATGTACCGCAGCACCGACGTCAGCCTCGACCGGTTGACCAGTGACAGCACACGCCGGACTCCCCCATCCCAGGTTTGCGTTTCCACGTGGCTGCTGAAATCGGGACGATGTTCGATGAACCATTGCATGCGGTGCTTGAAGCGCGGCAGGCTGTCGACGAGATCAGAATCCAGCGTTTCCACGGCAAACAGCGGAATGAGGCCCACCATGGACCGGACCTTCATGGGCAATTTCCTGCCGTCCGGCAGATGAAGCACGTCGTAAAAGAACCCGTCGTCACGGTCCCACAGTTCGATGTTCTCGCCTCCCATGTCATTCATCGCCCGGCAGATGTAGACGAAATGCTCGAAGAACTTGCTGGCGACGTCCTCGTAGGCCCGGTTCTCGCGGGCCAATTCAAGCGCGATGGACAGCATGTTGAGGCAATACATGCCCATCCAGCTGGTCGCGTCCGCCTGTTCGATATGGCCTCCCGTCGGCAGAGGCGCGCTGCGGTCGAATACCCCGATGTTATCCAGCCCGAGAAAGCCGCCTTGGAAGATGTTCTTGCCCTCCGCATCCTTGCGGTTGACCCACCACGTGAAATTGAGAAGCAGCTTGTGGAAGACACGTTCCAAGAACATGCGGTCCCCGGAGCCTGTTCGCTTTTTTTCGATCTTGTATACACGCCACGCGGCCCAGGCGTGCACCGGCGGATTCACATCCCCGAATCGCCATTCATAGGCGGGGATCTGTCCGTTGGGATGCATGTACCATTCACGCAGCAGGAGAATCAGTTGGTCCTTGGCAAAGGTGGGATCGACGAGCGCCAGTGGAATGCAATGGAAGGCCAAGTCCCAGGCCGCGTACCAGGGGTATTCCCATTTGTCCGGCATGGACAGCACGTCCGCATTGAACACATGGGTCCAATCCGCGTTGCGTCCGCGCAGCCGTTCGGAAGGCGGCTCCGGACCGGCCGGATCCCCTTTGAGCCAGCGGCTCACGTCGTAATGGTAGAACTGCTTCGTCCAGAGAAGGCCCGCGAACGCCTGCCGTTGCACCAGGCGGGCATCCTGCGAGAGCCCCGGCAGGGCGAGCGTGTCGTAAAACTCGTCCGCCTCCTTGAGACGTGTGCGGAAGATCTCATCGAAGTCCGGCCCTCCACAGGCCACGCTTTCCGGACGATCGGTGAATCGTAGGCCGATCGTCTCGCTTCCGCCCGGCTCGAGCGTCACCACATATTGCGCCGAGGCTTTGGAGCCTACCAGGTCCGGGTTGACGGCATCCTTGTCGCCGTGCACGACATAGTCATTGATGCTGTCTTTGACGTAGCGAGCCCCCGAAGGATCGCCGTACAGACGCCGCGTGTTCGTCTCGTTCTCCGTGAACAGCAAGGCCGGCCGCCCGCTGCAGAGCAGCCGCCTCGATCCGTAATAATCGTGAGCCAGCTCCACGACGCTGTGGCCGGGGAGGGGCTGTCCGGCCCTCATCCTCGGCCGTCTCACGTCCAAGCCCCAGGACCAGGTGTTCCGGAACCATATAGTCGGAAGCACCGTCAGGCCAGCCGGGTCTGGTCCGCGATTGCAGACCGTGATGCGGATGAGGAGATCCTCAGGGGAGTCTTTCGCATACTCGACAAAGACGTCGAAATACCGGTCCTCGTCAAACACCCCGGTGTCGAGCAACTCGTATTCCGGGTCGGACCGTCCCCGGCGCAAGTTTTCTTCCCGGAGCCGGGTATACGGAAACTCAGCCTGCGGGTACTTGTAGAGGCACTTCATGTAGGAGTGGGTGGGGGTCGAATCCAAGTACCAGTAGTATTCCTTCACGTCCTCGCCGTGGTTGCCTTCGTTCCCCGTCAGCCCGAACAACCGTTCTTTCAGAATCGGATCGCGTCCGTTCCACAAGGCGATGGCGAAGCAAATGTACTGGTGCCGGTCCGAAATGCCCGCGAGTCCGTCTTCGTTCCATCGGTAGGCGCGTGACCTGGCATGATCATGCGGGAAGTGTTCCCAGGCGGCGCCGTGAGGGCTATAGTCCTCGCGCACCGTGCCCCATGCGCGCTCGCTGAGGTAGGGACCCCAGCGTTTCCAATGCCGTTCCCGCCAGGCGTCCTCCTGGAGCCGCCGATATTCGGCCAGCAGGGGAGAATCAGCTATGGTTGAGGGACGCCTGCTTCTGGGCATGGACTCCTCGACCAGAATGGCCCTACGATGCCTAGGCCCGCAGCGGGATGCAAGGGCTCAGTTGGTTGTCTGGGCTTACTGCGCTGTTTGGGAAGCGGCCTGACGGTAAGGAAGGGAGGGAGATCGCACTAACTCCAGATCACGCGTTCCTGATTGAGCAGATAGTCGATCACTTCAATACTGTTGCGCATTTGAGTCTGTGCTTGTTCAGACATCGGCAGCACGGCACCGACGAGCTTGCCTGATTCCATCTCTTCGAGCGAGGGGATGCCGTCATGAGGCATCTTTTCAAGATCCTTCCGGAAGCTAGCCAAGGGGGACCTCCTTGTTGTGGTCTTGTCGGCCTGCCGCCACAGGTTCTTGAGAGGCAAGCGCTGGCATACAGAAAGCATACCACATGCATGTCATGCGCCAGCTGATCGCTCTAAACTATTGGAAAGTTAACTTATTTTGTGTGGTTGGCAGAGGCCTGCGAAACAGGAGGCAGTGCGCCCAGATACCGGAAATGCCCTTGATTCACCAGCGCGGTATCCGGGAGAAGGCGGAAGTCGTCGTGCTCGGGATCGACGAAACGCGGGTCGGCGCGCAAATCGGAGGGGGATTTGAGGTCGGGCGCAGGCGTGTTCGGGGATCCCGCGCGGACATAATCGTCCTCGGCGTTGTACAGCGCATTATGAGACGTCGTGGCCTTGCTGGATCCGGCGAAGAGAAACCCCACCTTGTTGAGGCCCACCACATTGCCCGACACCTCACTCTGCGACGAACCGAGAAACGCGGCCCCGCCGCCGTTTTTCGCCAGCGTATTGCTGACCATCACGGCCTTGGCTTTGTCGGTCACGACCACCGCCTCAAACAAGCTCCGGACGATGACGTTTCGCTCCAGACGGACCTCCGATTTGCCGGCCACGTTGACGCCGTGGTCATTGTCGTGAATGAAATTGCCGATGAGCACCGCTTGTGAATCGGCAAACTGCACACCCGTGGTTTCGCTGCCCCCGATGATGCAGTCTTCGATCCGCACGTCCTGGACCTGTTGCCCGAAAAGCATGCCGTTGATGCGGAGCTGGCGCAGGGTGATGCCGCGGCCGTTGAAGATCCCCAACGCGTGGCCGCCGTGGTCATTGACCGTGAGCCCGCTGATTTCGATGTCGGTCGCGCCGTACGGCCACTTTCCGACGTGGAGTACGCCGACCACATCCTCGCGGCCCAGCATCGTCACCTGATCGATGCCGGCCCCCACGAGCTTGATCTTTTCTTTGCTATGGATGGTGAGGTCCTGCGGGTACGCCCCGGGCTTGATGAAGACCGTGTCGCCCTTTTTCGCGCTGTCGACCGCCTCCTGAATCGAGGTGAAGTCGCCGGATCCGTCGAGCGCGACGACGATGGTCTTGGGTCCCTGCCGAGAATCCGGCTCCGCCCCGAGCGGAGGCGCAACGAGCAGCAGCGACAGCAGAAAGGCGAAGCAGGCGGCGATCGGCATGGCGTACGGTCTTACAGGCCGTGCGACGAAGAAGTCAACCCGGTTTTGTTGTGGGTCGCCATGGCGCGTGATAAGCTCCGCCGCCATGATTCTGGCAGGGCTCACCGGCGGCGTTGCAAGCGGCAAAACGACGGTCGCCAAGATGTTCGCGCACTGCGGCGCGGTGGTGATCGATGCCGACGCGCTGGCGCGCGAGGCGGTCGCGCCCGGCAAGCCCGCGTGGCGCGACATCGTACGAGCGTTCGGCAGGGACGTCATGCACCCAGACCATACCATCAACCGACCGCGGCTGGCGGCCCTCGTCTTCGGTAATCAGCGCCGGCGGCGCCTCCTCGAGCGAATCGTCCATCCGCGTGTCGCTCGGGAGCAGCGGCGGCTCGTACGGCAAGCCGAAGCCCGCAATGCCAAGGCCGTGGTCGTCTATGACGTGCCGCTGCTCTTCGAGGCCGGCATCGACTCGCATGTCGACCGGGTAATCGTCGTGACCGCCGACCGCGAGACTCAGATCGCCCGTCTCCAGAGGCGTAACGGCCTGACGCGCGCCGACGCGACACGGCGCATCAAAAGCCAGTTGCCGTTGGCCTTCAAGCGCCGGCGCGCCGACTACGTCTTGGACGGCACCCTGCCGACCAGGCAACTCGCCAAACAGGTGCGCCGCATTTATGCCGAGCTCGCCGCGGCGGCATGAGCCGGCGTCCCGGTCCTTGAGCGTGTCCCTACCGCCCCGTTCCTCCGCTGTGTTAGAGTCTTCGGTATGCAGCACGTTGCCGTCATCGGATCAGGGCCGGCCGGGCTGACAGCCGCCATCTACGCCGCCCGCGCGAATTTGTCTCCTCTCGTGGTCGAAGGCTGGCAGTCCGGCGGCCAGCTGACTACGACGACGGAAGTGGAGAACTATCCCGGCTTCGCCAAAGGCATCATGGGGCCTGACCTGATGAAGGAGATGCGCGCGCAGGCTGAGCGGTTCGGCGCCGTGTTTATGACCGGCGACGTCACGGCCGTCGATCTGCGGCGCCGGCCCTTCACGCTGACGGTCGAGGACGAGCGCACCATCGAAACCCGCACGCTGATCATCGCGACCGGCGCCTCCCCCATCACTCTGGGGCTCCCGAACGAGGGGCGCCTGTGGGGGCACGGCGTCTCCAGCTGCGCGACCTGCGACGGATTCTTCTTCAAGGGCAAGGAACTCGTCGTGGTGGGCGGCGGGGATAGCGCGATGGAAGAAGCCATCTTCCTGACTAAATTCGCCACCAAAGTCTCCATCGTGCATCGGCGGGACAAGCTGCGTGCCTCGAAGATCATGCAGGACCGGGCCATGAAGAACGAGAAGATCACTTTCGTGTGGAACAGCATCGTCGAAGACGTCCTGGGCGAGAAGACCGTGACCGGGGTTCGCCTGCGCAACGTCGTCACCGGCAAGGTCTCGGAATTGGCGTGCGACGGGCTGTTTCTTGCCATCGGCCATCGACCGAACACCAGGTTGTTCAGCGGCCAGCTGGAGATGGATGCCGCAGGGTACATCATCACGGGGCACGGCACCGCCAGCAGCGTACCCGGAGTCTTTGCGGCAGGCGACGTTCAGGATCCTCATTACCGCCAGGCCATCACGGCGGCCGGGTCCGGCTGCATGGCGGCGATGGACGCCGAGCGTTATCTCGAGTCGCAGAGAGCCTGATGATCCCCGCGCTCTGCTGAGCATAGACGGCCCGCCCACCCGCGCCGAGCGACCCGCATGCAAACCGCCATCGTCCACTACCACGAACTCGCACTCAAGGGTCGAAACCGCGATTCATTCGAGCAGCAACTGGTCGACAACATCGCGCTCGCTCTAAAAGATCTCGGCATCAAGCGGGTGGAACGGCTGCGCAGCCGCATCCGGGTGCCGCTGCCAACCGGCATCGATGAATCGGTCGTCGCCGAACGGCTGCGCCGTGTCTGCGGCATTGCCAACTTCTCACTGGCGCGCGGCGTCCCGCTCGACCTGCACCACCCGAGCCTCGATCGCTTGAGCCGCGCCGTGGTCGAGGATCTGCGGAGCCGAACGTTTTCCAGCTTTCGCGTCACCGCAAGACGGGCCGACAAACGCTTTCCCTTCACCTCGATGGATGTGGAGCGGCTCGTGGGAGCGGCCGTGTGCGCCGGACTCGACAAGGCGGTGCGCTTACGGGATCCCGACCTGACCGTGTATGTCGAATTGCTGACGAACGACGCGTACTTCTCAGTCGAGAAGATCCCGGGACCGGGCGGCATGCCCGTGGGGGTCAGTGGAACGGTGGCGTGTCTCATCTCCGGCGGCATCGATTCGCCGGTCGCCGCCTATCGCATGATCAAGCGCGGCTGCCGCGCCATGTTCGTGCATTTCTCCGGTCGTCCACTGGTAAGCCGCGCGTCGGAAGATAAGGTCCGTGAACTTGTGCAGACCTTGGCCGCCTATCTGTATGACGCGCGCCTGTTCGTCATTCCCTTCGGGGAAATTCAACGGGAGATCGTCCTCAACACCCCCGCACCGTTTCGGGTTGTCCTGTATCGTCGGATGATGATCCGGATCGCACAGGAACTGGCCCGTCAAAGCGGGTGCTGGGGGCTCGTCACGGGTGACAGCCTGGGACAGGTCGCCTCTCAAACTCCGGAAAATCTATCGGTGGTGGAAGACGCGGCCGAGCTGCCCATTCTGCGTCCGTTGATCGGGATGGACAAGATTGAAATCGTGGATGAAGCTCGGCGCATCGGCACCTATGAAACGTCGATCGAACCGGACCAGGATTGCTGCAAGCTCTTCACCCCTCCCCATCCGAGCACGAAGACAAGGATCGACGAATTGCGGAAAGTCGAGCGCGCGCTGGATGTCCCCGGCCTGGTCAAACTGGGGCTGGACAAAGCCGAAGCGTCCCGCTTCACTTTTCCGGTGTGATGGGCTGTTGCCGGGCTTGGGCGATCGCTTTGTCCCGAACGATGCGGAAATGGGCTTCCAGTTCCCGCCTCATTGCCATGGCAACCATCCAATCGGGCACGAGGCTGTCGATTTCCACCGTGAGTTCAAACTCGGCCTGCGTCTGCCTGCCGCCCTGAAGTGGGCGCAGCCTCCAGAGGCGCCGATACTGTTTGAAATCCCCGCCCTTGAGCTCGGTCACCAGCCCTCCTCCCTCGACGGCCCGTGACTCGCACAACAGCCGCCGCTCGCCTGGGAGCAGGCTGTGGTCAATTCGGATATCGGTCAGGACCCGGCCGTCGTTCAGCTCCGTCAGTTCCACGACCCGCATGCGGACTTCAAACAGTTCGGGCCAATGCCGATAATCCGTCAGCAGCCGCTGCACGATCCCCGGCTCCACCGGAAGCAGGATGGTGGCCGTCGCACGGACACCGCCGGTTTCCACCACTCGCACGTCAAGCAGCGGAGCCTCCGCCGCCCCTGCCGGGATGCTGCCAACCCACAGCAGGATTGCCGCACCAAGTATCCTGACCATGGCGGCGATTATACTGCCCGTTGGCGGGCTCAGCGAGCAGGGACGACATTGACCCGCGCATCCCAGCGCATGCTACGATGCGCCATGCGACGCCGTCCTGTGGGCCTGCTCATCGTTCCATTGACCGCCGCATGGCTGCTCGTCGCGACATCTCCGGCATCCACCCAACCGATGGATGAATCGCGCGCGACGACCGAACAGTCGTGCAGCTTCGGCATGGACAAGGGCGAGCCGGCTCACAGCTGCTCCGTTCCGTTTCCTGCCGGGTGCCGTGTCGCCTCCGCTCCAGGCACCGCGAAACCGTGGGCGACGATTTCTAAAGCAGGTCGCTTGCAGTGCCGCTTCGACGAAAAGCGGACGGATTGGAAGACGAAAATTACCGGTGCTTGCGGCCGCTGCCAGTCCGGCCACTGCTCGGCCCAATTCAGCGTCCGCTTCGATTGCTCGCCGCAATAACCTGTGCCGCTAGCTTCTGCACCGGTCATGGAGCTGTCGTCCGCGATCAAGCAGGCAGCCTACGAGCTTGGTTTTGACGCCGTGGGCATCGCCGTGGTCGAACCGGCGGATGGCGGCGCGCCAGCGCCGCTGCTGGCGCGCCTGAGAAGTTGGCTCGAACGGGGCTACCACGGAACCATGGCCTGGATGGGCCGCGATCCTGCCAAGAGAGCCGATCCTCGGCTGGTCCTTCCCGGATGCCGATCCATCATATCGGTCGGGATGAATTACCTCACCGAGCAACGGGCCGATGAGCGGCCCGGCCGCGGCCGCATCGCGCGGTACGCCTGGGGCGAGGACTACCACACCGTGCTGAGCGACCGCCTGGCCCAACTGGAGGGGCGGGTGCGGTCCCTGGCCCCCGGGGCGGTTATGCGTCGGTACGTGGACACCGGGCCCGTCATGGAAAAGGCATGGGCGGAACGAGCGGGACTAGGCTGGATCGGGAAACATTCCAATCTGGTTTCCGCCCGCTTCGGCTCCTGGCTGCTCTTGGGCGAGATACTGACCACGCTGGAATTGGACCCGGATGAACCGGCTACCGATCTCTGCGGCAGCTGCAGCCTCTGCATTCAGGCTTGTCCGACCAAGGCCATCCCGGAGCCGTATGTCGTGGACGCCACGCGCTGCATTTCGTACCTCACCATCGAGTTCCGGGGACCGCTCGATGCGATTCCGGCGGATCTCCGCTCCCGCATGGGAAACAAGATCTTCGGATGTGACGACTGCCTCGATGTCTGCCCGTTCAATCTCCGTGCTGACCCCGGGCGCGAGCCGGCCTTCGAACCGACGCCCGTGACGTTGGGTCCCGACCTGGAGGCCCTCCAGCGAATGGACCAGCACACCTTCGAATCGATGTTCAAACGCAGCCCGATCAAACGGGCCAAGCATGCCGGCTTGCTACGGAACATCGCCATTGCCCGCGGCACCGGCCAGCACGTCGGCGGCTTCGGACCTGCCCCTTTTATCCGCAACACGAAAGGAGTAGGGTAGAGACTATACGCGGTGGTTCGCCAGGAGCTTCACACAGGAGTCCTTGATGAACCTTCCGGTGATGCTGATGGTCTCGGGGCCCCCTGAGACCCGCCG
>JBDZVU010000012.1:0-54872 GCA_040255845.1 Nitrospiraceae bacterium
GCTCCGGCGACACCGGGAGACACCGTGACGCTCATGCAGGATGCCGCCGGCACCCGGCCTGGGCCTACCGTACGGCCCGGCACGACGCTGACCATCCTGGACGGTGATTTTCAAGATGACGGGTGGGTCTATTCCGTCCGTGCCGACGACGGCGCAAAGGGATGGATCGGCGAAAAGCGCCTGCGCTTGAAACCCTGACGTTCCCCGCAGCGTACGCTGAGGAGGGCGGCGGCACCGGACGGTGCCGCCGCCCTCGTGCTATAATCCCCCTCTTTCTCCACGTTCGACCGGCTCGGGGCGGCATGCGCGCGATCATTTTCGACTTTGACGGGGTTATCGCCGATACGGAGCCCCTGCACTTCGAAGGGCTCCGGCGCACGCTGGCAGAGATCGGCCTCGACCTGACCGAGAACGATTACTATGCCAACTATTTGGGGTTCGACGACCGAGGCTGCATCCTGGAGGCGCTCCGCGTGAACCGGCGGCCGGCGCCGCCCGCACTGGTCGAGGAGTTGATGGCCCGCAAGGCCGACGCCTATCTGGCTGCCATTCAAGATCACTTGGTGATCTTTCCCGGCGTCGTCCCGTTCGTGGAGGACGCGGCGGCGCGGTATCCGATCGCCATCGCGTCGGGCGCCTTGCGGCCGGAAATCGAGCTCATCCTGGAGCGGGCTGGAATCCGAAAAGCCTTCGCTCACATCACGAGCGCCGAGGACGTCACCCGGGGCAAACCGGATCCCGAGCCGTTCCTGCATGCGCTCGCCGGATTGGGTCGGAAGCAGGCCGCCTCCGTCGCGCCCGGCGACTGCCTCGTCATCGAAGATTCGCTGCCGGGAATCCGGGCGGCCAAAGCCGCGGGCATGAAAGTCTTGGCCGTCGCCAATACCCATACCATCCAGGATCTGCATGAAGCGGATGCCATCACGCACGGATTGCACGAGACCCGGCTGGCCGAACTGCGGGACCGTCTTTGGCCGCCGGGAAAGACGCTGCCATGAGGATTTGCTCGCTCCTGCCCGGTGCAACTGAGGTCGTCGCCGCACTCGGCCTCGCCGAACAGCTGGTCGGCGTCAGCCATGAGTGCGACTACCCCGAGTCCGTCCGCCATGTTCCTGTGTTGGTCCGACCCTTGGCAGCGCCGGATGGCGCCTCCAGCGCGGACATCGATCGGCGGATCAAGGCCGCGGTCGCGGCGGGAGAGCCGCTGTATCAATTGGACGAGAACGCGTTCAGATTGGCGCATCCGAACGTCGTGCTGACGCAGGACCTCTGCCATGTCTGCGCGATGACGCCGGATCAGTTGGGACGCGCAGTACGAAGCGTGGTGCCGCCTCCGACCATTGTCGCGTTACATGCCGGAAATTTGCATGATGTCTTGGCGGATGTGGAGCGGATTGCGGAAACTCTCGGCCGGCCCGACGAGGGCCGGGCCTTGGCTCAGGCACTGCGAGCACGGTTGTCCGCTGCAGCCGCCCGCGTGGCCGGCGCGCGGCGCCCTCGGGTCGTTTGCCTCGAATGGCTCGATCCTCCGTACGTGGCGGGCCACTGGGTTCCCGACATGGTGCAGGCGGCCGGCGGAGTCGATGTCTTGGGCGTCAGCGGCGCGGGTTCCAGGGAAACGACCTGGGCGGAAGTGGCGGCGGCCAATCCCGACGTGGTTCTCGTGATGCCGTGCGGATATTCCGTCGGCAAGACGCTTGATGAATTGGCCTCGAGCGGCCGCATGAAACCTGAACGCAGCTGCGCCTGGTTTGCCGTCGACGCCGCGTCCTATTTCAGCCGGCCTGGACCGCGGCTGGTGGACGGCGTGGAACTGCTCACGGACATCCTTCATCCAGAGACCGGACGGGCGCTCGATCCCGCTCGAGCCGTGCCGGTGCATGTTGTGTTCCCTTTAGGCACGCCTGCATGACGTTCTCCGACGCGCAAAGCTACTGCACCGCCTACACCAAGCGCAGCGGCAGCAACTTTTATTATTCGTTTCTGTTTCTGCCCAAGGCTCGGCGGGAGGCGATGTACACCGTCTACGCCTTCTGCAAAGCCGTGGACAGCGCGGTGGACGAGCCGCCGGCCGGCAGCCACCCTCAGGACGAATTGAAACGGTGGCGCAGCGAGCTCGATGAGGTGTATGGCGGCAAACCCGCCTCCCCCATCGCCGTCGCGCTGGCCCACCACGTCAAGCGCCTCTCCATCCCCAAAGCCTATTTCGAAGAGTTGATCAAAGGGGTGGAAATGGACCTGTGCCAAGATCGATACGGGTCCTTCGACGAGCTCTCGCTCTACTGCTACCGTGTGGCATCGGTGGTGGGGCTGATCTGCCTGCACATTTTCGGCGTGACGAGCGCCCGCGCCCAGGACTATGCGGTGGACCTCGGCATGGCGTTCCAATTGACGAATATTTTGCGGGACCTCGGCACCGATGCCAGCCAGGGGCGCATCTACCTGCCACTGGAAGATTTGCGCGCCTGCGGCTACTCCGAACAGGCGTTGCTCGGGCGCACCTATTCCCCCGAGTTCATCGCCGTCATGAAGCAGGAAACGGCACGGGCTCGAAATTACTACGAGCGCGCCCACACTGCGCTCATGAGCCTCTCCAGGCAGGAACGTCGGGCGCTCACCGTCGCGGAGATCATGCGCGGCGTGTACAGCCGCATCCTCGCCAAAATCGAGGCTTCGAATTTCCAGGTCTTCGGGCCTCGCGTAAGCCTCTCCACGACACACCGGCTCGCGATCGCCGTGAGCATCTGGCTTCGCACTCGATTTGCGTGACCACGGGGCATCGTTCATCGGTCGCCATTCTGGGCTCAAGCCTCGCCGGTCTTGCCGCGGCGTACGACCTCTGCGGCCGCGGGCACTCCGTGACCGTGCTCGAACACCCGGCGTGGGACCCGGATCTTCCCGCCGGCCGCCTCGACGCCGGCCTGTTTCTCCACGGATCGGAGCAGGAAACCTTGCGCCTGTTCGACCGTCTCCACGCGGGTCAGGCCCAGGGGCGCCATCGCCGGATCCCGCTCGAGTTCCAATTGCCCGATGGCCGCTTCGCGGCCTATCAGCCGGCTCGCTTGCCGGGTGCGTTGCACTGGATCGCCGGCTTGCTGCGCTTTACTGCCCTTTCGTGGCCGGATCGCTGGAGATTGTTTTCGTATCTGGAACAACTGTGGGAGGAGATCCAGCGGCTGCCCGCCGACTTGGACAGCCGCCTGGCCGACGACTGGCTCGCTGCGATCGGGCAAAGCCGGGCCGCGCGCGAGACGGTGTGGAATCCGTTGACGCTCCGGCTTACCGGCAACCGGGTGGACCAGGTGTCTGCCGGCGTGTTTGTCGAAGTGATGTCGCGGACGTTCCTGCGCCGCGCCCCCGACGCGGCCCTGATGAGTGTCTCCGGCACCCTGCGCACGTCGTCGCTGCTCACGTCTCTGCGGCAAGCCGTGGGGCCCACGCTGAACCGCTGTCGCGGCGCCATCCCTCTGATGACCTTCGAGCAGGATCGCGCGACCGGGGTGCGGTTGGGGGACGGCACCGTCGTCCAAGCCGACTGGTACATCATCGCCCTCCAGCCGCACCACTGTCGGTCGCTGCTTCCGGAGGGGCTGTTGACCCGGTGGGCCTACTTCGCCCATTTGGCTGACTTGACGCCGCTCCCCGAGATCGCGGTGCACATCCGTTGCCGCGCCGACCCGGGCCGGCCGCGTCTCGTGTTGCGCGGACAATCCCCGCTCCACGAAATGGCGCTCATGCCGTACGACGGCGAGGTCATGGAATGTCGGCTGACCGGCCTGAGCCATCAATCCATCGCCGCGATGGATGACCGGGAACTCGCGGACTATGGCCTTCGCGAACTCCACACACTGCTTCCAGAGCTCGGACCCGACGATGTGCAGCGGATCGAGGTGTCTCGAAATCCTAGCGGGGCCCTGTCGCTCCATCCCGGCGCATCGAGACTTCGCCCCGTTCAGAAAAGCCCGATTCGCAATGTGATGCTGGCAGGAGCGTGGACCGATACCGGGTGGCCAGCCGGACCGGAAAGCGCCGTGATCAGTGCGCACCGCTGTGCCGCCATCATCGCCGATGCCGCCGTTTGACAGGTCGCGGAGAGGATGTTAGAGGTCCTTCGATGCGCGCCATCACCGCATGCGTCCGGCCCACGTTGGCCATGACGCTGTTATTCGCCGCAGCGGCCTGTGCGACGGGCGCGTCTCATCACGGAAGTGCTCCGGCCGGACACAGCGAAGCCGAAATCGAACGGGACTATTTCCTGTGTGAGCGCCAGGCAAGGCTCGCCTATCAGGATCATTTCTATAGCCCCTCCTCACCGCTCCCATTCGGCCCGGGGCCGCAGACGCCCAGCGATCATGCCCGGGCTCTCCACGGCCTCTCCGGCATTTCGGCGATGCGCGATACCTGCCTCGCGTCCAAAGGCTACCGCGTCGAATAGTTAGAAGCCCCCCGCTTTGAGATAGCATTGATCATCGAACCGCTCGCCACCGAGATACTTCGTAATCACCAGTGCTTTTCGCCGGGCGTCGGTGACGGCGACATACGCCGCCTTTTCTAATAGGAAGGGCGTCACGCGGAACACCCCGGCCAACGGCTGGGGAGCGGCCCCGTCGGCAGATGGAAGCGAAGGCACATACGTCCCGCCCGTCCGCTCGAACTTATCGCCGGTGGCTAACAGCGGGCCGAGATCCTGCCACTGCGCTTCGGACAGCACCGGACTGTCGGCGGGAAAGATATACAAGCTGTCACTGGGACCGCCCTTCATGCAGAACGTCGTCTTGACCACCAGCTCATCCCTGCCGTCGTTATTCAGATCGAAGACCGCCTGATCAAGGCTCGAACAGTGCCGGCTCTTCGGCCCCTGCCCCTTCAACTCGACGGGCGTCCATGGCACGGTCTTGATCAGATCGGGATCCGGCTCCAACCGTTCACTAAAGAGAGCCGCCACTGCCTGACAGAACGACTCCGCTTTGGCCGCGATGAGTTCCGGTGAGCCTGCCCCGGCTGTCGAGGCCCACAACACGATCGCCACTCCTACTGCTCCTCTCATGGTCCTGTACCGGCGCATTGACAACCTTTCCGCAGGCTCCTAAGATGCCGCCCGCTCGGTGTTCGACCGAATGATGACTTCCTCGCCCCTTCAAGACCTGGCCCGCTCGCTGCATGACTGCCAGCGCTGCAAGCTCGCCACGCTCGGCCGGACACAGGTCGTCTTCGGTGTAGGCAATCCTCGGGCCAGCATCATGTTCGTCGGTGAGGCCCCTGGATTTTACGAAGATCAAAAGGGGGAGCCGTTTGTCGGCGCGGCGGGCAAACTGCTCAATGACCTCCTCCAGTCAGCCGGTCTCTCGCGGGACCACATTTATATAGCCAATGTCATTAAATGCCGGCCGCCGAACAATCGGGATCCCGAACCCGACGAAGTCGAGACCTGCAAACCCTTTCTCACGCAGCAGATCCAATTGATCAAGCCCAAGCTGGTCTGCACGCTCGGGAACTGGGCCACCCAGGCCCTGCTGGAGCGCAAGGTCCCCATTACCAAGGTGAAGGCGCAGGCCTTCTATATGAAGGATTTTGTGATCTTCCCCCTGCTGCACCCGGCCGCAGCCCTGCACCAGGGCAACCTGTTGCCGGTGTTGAAGGAAGACTTTAAGAAGCTGAAGGAATTTTTAGACCGCCATTCCAAGCCGGCGGAGCCGACGGCATCAACCTCCGCCGAGCCATCCCTGCAGATCGATCCGCCCCACCCAGCTCAGATGGATCTGTTCTGACTGCTAGGCCTTCGAGGGCTCGCGCTCCGATGTATCGGATGACTTCGGCCCTTCCGCTTGCTGGTCCTCGTCTTCGGCAGGTGGCTCTTCTTCCGGCACGTCAAACCACTGGACGAGCATCTCCTCCCACCACGCGTCGGTGACCTCCTCTCCCGGGTCCGTCCCGAGGAATGCCACGTCCTCCCTCTTAATGGAGGGTCCAACGAGATGCGGCTGGAACTTCGCCCGGTCGATGACTTCCTTCGTCGCGTACCCTCCAATGACCCACGAATCCGGATCGGCGCGGCGGGACTTGTACGCTTTGAGATTGATCTTGAGGTACATGAAGATCTGCTGCTGGATCGGATCGGACACTCCCGTCTGAGTGAAGCTCAGGGTCTTTTCGATCTTCTTGCGCCAATGCCGGTCATCATAGCGGGAAGTGATCAGCTGCAGCATTTTCTTGCCGAGATCCGCGTCGAGAGGCATGGGTTTTCGTGACTCCTTGTTGTGCCGAGGCCCGAGGATGCCTCACCGGCTCTTTTGATACGTTCCCATGAGCTGGGCCTCGGCGAGGATATGTCCCTTCATCGCTGCTTCCAGCTTGGATTTGGACGGCTGCTGAAGATCCGGCAGCATCGCATCGAGCGCATAGAGCTTATGAAAGTACCGATGGCGTCCGATCGGCGGACAAGGCCCCCCGTAGCGCGTGCGGTTGAAGTCGTTGATGCCTTCCTTGGTACCCGGCGGCAGTGCCTTCACACCCTCAGGCAATCCGGTCACCGTCGGGGGCAGGTTGTACAACACCCAGTGTACCCACGTCCGTTTCGGTGCGGCGGGATCGGGCGCGTCCGGATCATCGACGATCAACGCCAAACTCTTCGTCTCGGCCGGCACGTCGGACCAGGCGAGCGGCGGGGACACGTCCTCGCCTTCGCAGGTGTACCGGGTCGGAATGCCGCCTTGATCACTGAACGCCGTCGAGGTGATTCGCATGTTTCCCTCCCCACGGCCCGCGGCCGCTCCAGACACCGCCACCGCCAGGAGCACAGCCGCGATCGGAATCTGCCGGATCGGACTGATCATGGCATGAGCGGCCGCCTCATGAGGGCCTTCGAAACCCTTGCTCAGTTGCCGGCCACCATCATCTCGGCAATCTTTACCGTGGGGCTCGCGATGCGGCCCCGAAAGACGAGATCGTTGCCGACCGCCTCGATGTCCTTGAGCATCTGCTTCAAGTTGCCCGCGATGGTGATTTCCTCCACAGGATAGGCCAGCTCGCCTCGTTCGATCCAGAATCCGCACGCCCCGCGCGAATAGTCGCCGGTCACCATGTTGATCCCGAATCCGATCAACTCCGTCACGTAGAGCCCCTCCGACACCGACGCGATCAGCTCCTCGGGAGTCTTGGTGCCGGGAACCAGATAAAAGTTGGTCGGCCCGACGGACGGGCTTTCCCCTACGCTGCGGGACGCGTTCCCCGTCGAGGGCAGACCAAGTTTCTTCCCCGAATAGGTGTCGAGCAGGTAGCTGGTGAGCACCCCGCGCTCGACGATCGTATTCTTGCGCGTGGGCAGCCCTTCGCCGTCGAACGGCCGCGAGCCCAATCCCCCGACCATCCGGCCGTCGTCGTACACCGTCAGACGGTCGGACGCGATAGTCTGTCCCAGCTGATCCAGCAGAAAGGAGGCCCGCTTGTACAGCCCATAACCCGAGACGGCGCTGCACAGATTGGCGAGCAGGCTGCCGGCGGTTTCCTGATCAAAGATGACGGGCACGCGCTTCGTCGCCACTTTACGCGCTCCCAAACGCCGCACCGCCCGCCGGGCGGCTTCACGGCCGATGGATTCGGCCGAAGCCAGGCGGGCGAATTTGCGCTGGACTTCGTACCAGGCGTCGCGCTGCATGGCGCCGGTGCCGGGATCCGTGGCGATGGGCGACACCGATAGGGAAAAACTCGAACTCTTGTAGGAGCCGACGAACCCGTGGGTATTGGCAAGCACGACACGGCCGGCGGACGAATCGAATTCGGCGCCTTCGGAATTCGTCACCCGCTCGTCCGCGGCGAACGCCGCCGCCTCGCCGCGACGGGCGAGCTCGATTTGCGCGTCGGTCTCGAGCCGCGTCTCGTCGAAGAGATCGAGGTCCGGCCACTCCTTTGCCATCTGTTCCGCGTCCGGCAGGCCCGACACCCCGTCCTCAACCACCGCCTTGGCCAAGGTGCAGGTCTCCGACACCAGCCGGTCCAGCGACGCTCTCGAAAAGTCGGAGGTCGAGGTGGTGGCGGAACGCTTCCCGACAAACACGCGCAGACCCAGCCGCTTTTCCCGCGCTTTGGTCAGGCGATCCACGGCGCCGACCCGCACTTGGACCGAGAACGTCTCGCCGTCCGCCACGAGGATGTCAGCCTCCGTCGCCCCGCAGGCCTGGGCGCGGGCCAGGACGTCGGCCGCCAAGTCCGCATAGCCGTTGGCCGACTCTCCGGGTAAGGACCGCACGCTGTCTACGTCCTGTTTCATGCTCGCTCATCCGCCGGCGGCCGACGCCGTCAGCTCTGCGTGCCCCCTACCGTGATCTCGTCGATTTTGATCGTGGGCAACCCGACGCCGACCGGCACCGATTGGCCGTCCTTGCCGCAGGTGCCGATGCCGTTGTCCAGTTTCAAATCGTGCCCCACCATGGACACCCTGGTGAGAATTTCCGGCCCGTTTCCGATGAGGGTCGCGCCCTTGACCGGCTTGGTGATCCGGCCGTCTTCGATCAGATACGCCTCGCTGGCCGAGAATACGAACTTGCCGTTGGTGATGTCCACCTGTCCGCCCCCGAAGGACACGGCGTACAATCCGCGCTTCACGGACCGGATGATATCCTGGGGGTCCGATTCCCCGGCCAGCATAAACGTGTTCGTCATACGGGGAAGCACCACGCTTTGATAGCTCTCGCGGCGCCCGTTGCCGGTCAGCGGAATGCCCATGAGCCGCGCGTTCAGCTTGTCGGTGATGTAGCCCCGCAGGATGCCCTTCTCGATCAGCACGGTGCAGCTGGTCGGCGTTCCCTCATCATCCATGTTCAGCGATCCGCGCCGATAGGGCAGCGTCCCGTCGTCGACGATCGTGCAGACCTCCGAGGCTACCCGCTTGCCGACCAGGCTCGAGAAGGCCGACGTCTTCTTGCGATTGAAGTCGGCTTCGAGCCCGTGCCCGATCGCTTCGTGCAACAGAATGCCCGGCCAACCTCCGCCGAGCACCACGGGCATGACGCCCGCCGGGGCATCGATCGCCGAAAGATTGAGAATGGCCTCGCGCGCCGCCTCGCGGGCGTATTGCAGGTGACGGTTCTCCTCGCGGTAGAATTCAAAGCCCACACGCCCCCCGCCCCCGAAGCTGCCCACCTGCCGGTTCCCGTTGTCCTCGGCAATGCACGTGACCTGCAGCCGCGACAACGGCTGGACGTCGCCGATCAGCGTCCCGTCCGAGGTGGCGACGGCCACCACCTTGTATTCGGTGTTGAACGAGGCCATCACGTTCTTGATGCGGGGATCGTACCGCCTGGCTTCGGCGTCGATCTCGTTCAGCAAGGCGACGCGCTCGGCGGTCGCGACCTCTGCCTTCGCCCGCTCGATCGGATACAGGTCGCGCGTGGGGCGCCGCTGCGCCGGCACGGGCACGGCGTGATCTCCCTTGGGAGAGTTGGCGATGTACCGCGCGGTGTCGGCCGCCAGCTCGAGATCCCGCTTGGTCAATTCGTCGGAGTACGCGAATCCGGTCTTTTCGCCCGCAGTCGCGCGCACGCCGACGCCCTGCGAAATACTCTTCGCAGCCCGCTTGACGATGCCCTCCTCCATGGACACGGATTCCGAGACGCGGGACTCGAAATACAAGTCGGCGTAATCGACGTCCTTGACGTTGAGACGGTCCAGGGCATGCTGAGCTTCCCGCTCCGTGACGCCGAAGACGGCTAATTGGACGGTTTCCGGCACGCTGAGGGTTCCTCCTTCCCATGCTCAGAATGAGGGCAAAGTATAGCCGATCCTTTTTCGCAGCCGCAATGCGGGCGGGCCCGCGCGTGCCATGCTAAGTATTTTCCTGCTTCTCGTTGACATTCCACCACCCTGCCAGTAGACTTTGGTCGCCTGCCATTAGAGAGTCGAACAAAGGACCACAATCCGGTTTCCATGGCACAAACGCCGCGCTCAAGCCTCGAACATCTTTCCGAATCCGAACTCACTGCGAAGCTCGATCAGGACCTGCTTCCGAAGCACGTGGCCGTCATCATGGACGGCAACGGCCGCTGGGCGGAATTGCGCGGGCTGCCGCGTATCGCCGGCCACCGGGAGGGGATCAACTCGGTGCGCGAAATGATCACGCAATGCCTGGAGCTTGGGATCCAGGCGCTGACGATCTACGCGTTCTCGCAGGAAAACTGGAACCGGCCGTCCCAGGAAATCAACGCGTTGATGGGCTTGTTGGAACATTACCTCTCGACCGAACGGGCGAGCCTGGTCGAGCAGCAGGTGCGCTTCAAAACCATCGGGCGGCTGGAGTTGCTGCCGGAATCCGCACAGCACTGGGTCCGGACGACGGAGAAAGAGACGGCGCATCTCGACAAGATGGCCTTGACGGTCGCGCTGAGTTACGGAGGGCGCGCGGAGATCGTCGACGCGGTCAAATCGCTGCTCCGGGACGCCGCCACCGGCACCGTGACCGCGGAGTCGCTCGACGAGGGGGTCTTCCAGCAGTACCTCGGCACGCATCCGCTGCCCGATCCCGACCTCTTGATCCGGACCAGCGGCGAAACACGCATCAGCAACTTTCTGCTCTGGCAGCTGGCCTATACCGAACTCTACTTCACTCCGACCTTGTGGCCTGATTTCCGGCGTCGGGAATTTCTGCTCGCCTTGCTCGAATACCAGCGGCGGGAGCGCCGGTTCGGCCGCGTATTGAGCGCCGTGTCCTCCTAAGCGTGACGACGCCGGAGCCCGTACATGCCGGCGGCGACCCCTTTCCGCCGACCGCCCCGTCTCCGCGCAAACGATTCGACGCGCGTCGCGTCTACACGGCGGCGGTTCTGGCTCCGGCGGTCTGGATCATCATCCGGTATCTCCCTCCCTGGGCATTCACCATTCTGGTGGCGGCGGGAGGAGCGATCGCGCTGTTCGAGCTGTACCGAATGACCATGCGCGGAACCCAGGCGCAGGCCGTCATGGTCGTGGGCATGGTGACCGCCGGGGCGGTGATCGCCCGGTCCCATCTTGGCCTGAGCGTGGCCGACGTGCTTTTGCCCGGCACCCTGGCCATACTGGTTACCATGCTGTTGACCCAGACCTCCAACGAGCATCGTCTGCGGGACGCGGCGGTGTCGGTATTCGGCGTGCTCTATGTCGGATTGACGCTCGGCACGCTCGTCTCCACGAGAGCCCTGCCGGCCGGCGAATGGATGGTGCTCTTCGTGGCGCTGGTCACGTGGGCGGCCGACACCGGCGCCTACTACATCGGCAGTCTCTGGGGTCGTCACCCGCTTGCACCGCGGATCAGCCCGAAGAAATCCATAGAAGGCCTCGCCGGAGGACTGGCCCTATCGGTGGCCGTCGCGCTCGTCGCCCGCGCCTGGTTTCTCTCCGACTTTTCCATCGCCGAGGCGGTCGCGCTGGGCGCGCTGCTCACCGTGGCAGGGCTGTTCGGTGATCTGTGCGAATCGGCCATCAAGCGCAGCGCCGGCGTGAAGGATTCGGGCGGCATTCTGCCCGGGCACGGCGGCATGCTCGATCGGCTGGACAGTCTCTTGTTCGCCGCCCCGGTCTTTTACTACTATAGCGCCCTCGTACGCGGCTTCGTGCCGCTGGCCTAAAGGAGAAGGCATGAAACGGATCATCATCCTCGGCTCCACCGGCTCCATCGGCACGAACACGCTCGACATCGTGCAGCGCTTTCCTGATGACTTTCAGGTCGTCGGTCTCACCGCCGGCGGCAACATCGACAAACTGGAAGAGCAGATCCGGCGGTTTGCCCCACAGGCGGTCGCCGTCTCGACGGCCGCATCGGCCGCCGCGCTCCGCCAACGCTGTGCCGATTGCACGGTTGAAATCGTGCACGGCGAGAGCGGCATCGCCCAGATCGCGGCCATGCCGGGAGCCGAGCTCGTCATCTCCGCCATCGTAGGGGCCGCCGGTCTCGTGCCGACGCTGGCGGCCATCCGCAGCGGCAAACATATCGCCTTGGCCAACAAAGAGCCAATGGTCATGGCGGGGAAGCTCATGCAAGAGGAGGCCCGCAAGCACCGGGTCCGAATCTTCCCGGTGGACAGCGAGCACAGCGCCATCTTCCAGTCCCTGGAGGGCCACCGCTTGGAAGACGTGCGCCGGCTGATCCTCACCGCGTCGGGCGGCGCGCTGTGGAACCTGACCAAGGAGCAGTTGCGCGAGGTGACGCCGGAGCAGGCGTTGCAACATCCCAATTGGAAGATGGGCTCGAAAATCACCATTGACTCCGCCACGCTCATGAACAAGGGGTTGGAAGTCGTCGAGGCCCGCTGGTTGTTCGACATCCCCGAGTCGCGCATCGACGTCCTCGTGCACCGCGAAAGCATCATTCACTCCCTCGTCGAATATCAGGACCGCTCCATGATCGCCCAGCTTGGGTTGCCGGACATGCGCACCCCCATCTCGTACGCGATGCGCTATCCCGAACGCATGCCCTTGGATCTCCCCTCCCTGGATCTCACCGAAGTCGCCAGCCTCACGTTCTGCAAGCCGGATCACGAGCGCTTTCCCTGCCTGCGGCTGGGGTACGAATCGCTGCGGATCGGCGGCAGCATGCCGGCGGCCATGAACGCGGCCAACGAAGTGGCGGTGGACGCGTTTTTAAACGGCGGCATTCGATTCGGCGAGATTGCCGAGATCATCCGCAGTACGATGGAGGCCCATCGCCCTCAAACCATCGCCTCGTTGGATGACGCGCTGGAGGCGGACCGGTGGGCGCGGGAGAAAGCCGCCTCCCTGCTGCATGCCCTCCCCCGCTGATTTCAGTTTTGAATTTCCCCCGATCAATGGTAACGTGATCCAGGTCCGAACACTCTTTAACCCTAGAGCACCATTATGATGATCTCTGCCTTTACCTGGTCTCCCGATACCCTCTGGGTGCTGATGCAAAAGGCCTGGTGGTTTTTGGTCGTCCTGGGCGTGCTAGTGGCCTTTCATGAATTAGGTCATTTCCTAGCCGCCCGCTGGGTCGGCGTCAAGGTTTTGAAGTTTTCCCTGGGATTCGGACCGAAGTTGATCGGGCGCCAGGTCGGCGAAACCGAGTATCTCCTGTCCGCCGTCCCTCTCGGCGGATACGTGAAGCTGTTCGGCGAAGATGAAACGGAGGCCAGCACCCCCGAGGACCGCCGGCGGTCCTTCGCCCATCAAAGCCTGTGGGGAAAAGTGCTCATCGTGGCGGCCGGGCCCGGCTTCAATTTCATTTTGGCCTACCTCATCTTTGCCGGCTGGCTCTCGACTGGAGCGCCGCTGTTCGTTCCCACGTTCCGGGACCTGAGTGCGGACGTTGAGGCGCTGGTGCCCGGTTCGCCTGCGGCGAACGCCGGCCTCGAGATCGGCGACCGCGTCGTGAAGGTCAACGGGAAAGACATTTCCACGAAAACCGAACTCCTCGATGCCGTGGCGAGAAGCAAGGGGCAGCCCGTCGCCCTCGAAGTGCGGCGCGACGGCCGGCTCAAGGCCTTTACCGTCACACCCGTCCCCGCGCCGGGCGAGCAGCCGGCCGGGGAGGACATGTTCTATACCATCGGCGTGGAGGAGACCCCGCCCCTCGTTACCTCGGTCATGCACGGCCAACCGGCTTCCGCGGCGGGATTCCAGCCCGGCGACCGGGTCGTGAGCATCGAAGGTCAGCCGATTTACAGCTGGGCGCAAATGACGACGCACGTGAAGAATCATCCGCAGCAGCCTCTGCGGGTCGAGGTGCTCCGCAACGGCCAGCGCGTCCCGCTCACCGTGACGCCGTCCGCGGAAAAGGTGACGATCAACGGTCAGACCGTCGAAGTGGGGAAGATCGGGATTTCGGGCCCGGGCCGTTCACTGATGCGGTCCGACAATCCGCTCGAAGCCGCGTATCACGGGATCGAGGCGACCTGGGGGTGGACGGAGCTGACGACCATCGGGCTGTACAAGATGATCGTGGGCGACATCTCGAGCAAGAACATCGGCGGCCCCCTGACGATCGCCAACATTTCTGGGGAGGCAGCTTCCCAAGGAGCCTCCAGCGTCGTGTTCCTCATCGCCATCCTGAGCATCAATCTCGGCGTGCTGAATCTGCTGCCGATTCCGATCCTCGACGGAGGGCATCTGCTCTTCTTCTTGATCGAAGGCATTCTGCGGAAGCCGTTGGGAGAGCGGCAGCGGGAACTCGCGCAGCAGGTCGGCTTGGTGCTCTTGGTCGGCGTCATGATCTTTGCCTTTTGGAACGATCTCGAGCGGATCTTCTCCCGCTGACGTATGGTGAGCCGGATTCGAATGCCCGCCGCGCCTGCTGACTTCGTCTGGCATTCTGTGTCATAACCTTCCACCGAACCGAGACCGGCACGCTCGCTATGCGCACCACGCACTTGCTCATTCCCACGCTCCGGGAGGATCCCGGTGAGGCGGAAACCATCAGTCATCGCCTCATGCTGCGCGCCGGCCTCATCCGCAAGGTGGCGGCCGGGATCTACACGTATCTTCCGCTCGGGCTGCGGATCATCCGCAAGGTGGAACAGATCATCCGGGAAGAGATGAACCGGGCCGGCGCGCAGGAAATCCTCATGCCGATGGCCTCCCCGGCGGAGCTGTGGAAAGAAACCGGCCGATGGGATTTCTACGGCAAGGAACTTCTCCGGTTCAAAGACCGGCATGAGCGGGATTTTTGCCTGGGTCCGACGCACGAAGAGGTCGTCACCGACCTCTTCCGGCGGGAGGTGAACTCCTACCGGCAGCTGCCCCTCAACTTCTATCAGATCCAGACGAAGTTCCGGGACGAGATCCGTCCGCGATTCGGGCTCATGCGCGGACGCGAATTTCTCATGAAAGACGCGTATAGCTTCGATCGCGACGAAGCCGGCGCCCGTGTCAGCTATCAAAAGATGTATGACGCCTACCAGCGCATCTTCACGCGCTGCGGGTTGACCTTTCGCGCCGTGGAAGCCGATACGGGTCTGATCGGCGGCACTTCGTCCCATGAATTCATGGTGCTGGCGGACACCGGTGAGGAGACGATCGTGTATGCGGATCAGGGGACGTTCGCCGCGAACGTCGAGCGGGCGGAAGTCCTGCCCCCGGAACAGCCGGAGCAGGATCCGATGCAGCCTCTCAAGGCCGTGCCCACCCCGAATTGCCGCACGATCGAGGAAGTCACGGCCTTTCTTCAGGTGCCCCCCGCTCGCCTGGTGAAAACGCTGCTGTACCAGGCCGGCAAGGAGACCGTCGCGGTGCTCGTCCGGGGCGATCACACGATCAACGAGATCAAGGTCAAAAAGGCGCTGGGCGTGCCGGAAATCGAATTGGCAGGGCCGGCCACCGTGGAGCGGGTGACCGGAGCCCCGGTGGGATTCGCCGGCCCGGTCGGGCTGAGCGGGATCCGCGTGCTGGCCGATCACGCCGTTCCCGCGCTGCGCAACGTGGTGGTCGGCGGAAACCGAGCGGACACCCATTACGTGAACGCCAACTGGGAGCGTGATTTCAAGGCGGATCAGGTGCTGGACCTCCGGAACGCGCAGGCCGGCGATCCCTCACCGCGGAAGGACGGCAGGCTCAAAGTCACCAAAGGCATCGAAGTCGGCCACGTCTTCATGCTGGGCACCAAATACAGCGAGGCCATGAAGGCGACCTTCCTCGATCCCCAAGGCAAGGAATGTCTGGCGGTGATGGGCTGCTACGGGATCGGCGTCGGACGCACCGCCGCCGCCGCCATCGAACAGAATCACGACGACCGCGGCATCATCTGGCCTTATCCGATCGCGCCGTTTCACGTGCACCTGCTGCCGGTCAGCCACTCGGAACGCACCGCGCAGGCCGCGGAGGGTCTCTACCAAGCGTTGTCCGCCGCCGGCTTCGAAACGTTGTGGGACGATCGCGAAGAGCGGGCCGGCGTGAAATTCAACGACGCCGACCTCATCGGCGCGCCCTTCCAGGTCATCGTCGGCGACAAGGGGCTGGCCGACGGCGTGGTGGAGGTGAAGATCCGGCGCACCGGAGAGAAATCACGCGTCGCGCCCGCCGACATCGTCCCGCACCTGCGGACGCTGGCGTCCGCTCAGAGCTGATCCTCACGCTCCGACTCCTCCCCGTCTGGATGGAAAATTTCCGTTTTCCTTGCCTTCCCGTGTCATTGGGCTAGACTCAGAGTCGGCGCCCGCGGGCCTCCCCGCCATCGCACCGGCGCCGTCGACTCGCTGAAGCCCAAGGATACGATCCCACATGCAAGCCAAGCCCGCGTCCCAGGTCCCGCACGTCAAACTCGAGTACGCCGAGCATGTGAAGCGCATCACCAGCCAGATCCATGCCGCGAGCGACCTCGACCAGATTCTGCTCGATCTTCACAAGGACATTCTGGGCCTCTTCGACGCGGAAGATCTGACGCTGTTCGCCTTCGACGCCGAAAAGAAGGAAATTTTTTCCAAAGTCCCGCACGTCGATAGCGTCGAAGAAGTCCGCATTCCCATCACGGAGCAAAGCCTCGCCGGATTCTGCGCCAAGTACCTTCGGCCCGTGAACATCGCCGACGCGTACAACATGGCGGAGCTCCAGATGATCCATCCCTCCTTGCTGCACGATACGTCGTACGACAAGCGGACGGGATTCAAGACCAAACAGGTACTCACCTACCCCATCGTGGCCGACAACAAGTACCTGATGGGCGTGCTGCAACTGCTGAACAAGAAGAGCGGCGGCCGCTTCACCCGCAAGGACGAGGAATCCGTCGCCGAAATCGCCAAAGCGCTCGGCATCGCGTTCTTCAACCTGCGCAAGACCACGAAGAAGAACCCCACCAAGTTCGACCTGCTCGTCAACAGCAACCGCATCACCCAGCACGATCTCGGCAACGCGCTGGCGGAGGCGCGCAAAGGCACCACCGACTTGGAAAGCCTGTTGATCGAAAAGTACAAGGTGCCGAAAATCGAATTGGGCAAATCGCTGGCCCAGTATTTCAAATGTCCCTACATCGAATACAGCGAGCGGACCATCGTGGACGTGGAGCTGTTGAAAAACCTCAACGTCGACTACCTCAAGAAAAATCATTGGATGCCGCTCAAGCGGGACCGTACCGCCATCGAGATTCTCACTGATGATCCCGGCGATCTGGACCGCGTGCAGGACATCAAGCGCACGTTCCCGGGCCTCAATATCCGCTTTGCCGTCAGTCTCCGGCGCGACATCGCGCAATTTCTGGGCGCCGCCACGGGCCAAGGCGACGGGGGCCGCAAACTCGACGAAAACGTCTCCGACATTCTCGGCGAGCTCGTCACCGAAGCCCAAGCCGAAGCGATGGAGGAGTCGGCGGCCGGCGGCGGGCTGGACGAAAACGACAGCGCGATCGTGCGGTTGGCCAACCAGATCATCGCCGACGCCTACCGCCAGAACGCGTCGGACATCCACATCGAACCCTACGGGGACAAGCGCGAAACCCTGGTCCGGTTCCGGGTGGACGGAGATTGCTTCGAATACATGAAGATCCCGCAGAGCTATCGGCGGGCCATCGTCTCGCGCCTCAAAATCATGGCCAGTCTGGACATCGCCGAACGCCGCAAGCCGCAGGACGGCAAGATCAAGTTCAAATTGTCGGAGTCCAAGGAGATCGAGCTGCGCGTCGCCACGCTGCCGACCGCGGGATACAACGAAGACGTCGTCATGCGTATTCTAGCGGCCAGCGAACCGTTGCCGCTCGACAAGATGGGCTTTTCCGAGCGCAACCTCAAAGGGCTAAAGGAAATCGCCGAAAAGCCGTACGGCATCATCCTGTGCGTCGGCCCGACCGGCTCCGGTAAAACGACGACGCTGCACTCGGTGCTCGGCTACATCAACACGCCGGACATCAAGATTTGGACCGCCGAGGACCCCGTCGAAATCACGCAATACGGCCTGCGTCAGGTGCAAGTGCAGCCCAAAATCGGCTTGACCTTCGCCGCCGCCATGCGCGCGTTCCTCCGCGCCGACCCGGACGTCATCATGGTGGGCGAAATGCGGGACAAGGAAACGGCGGATACCGGCATCGAGGCGTCGCTCACGGGACACTTGGTCTTGAGCACCCTGCACACCAACAGCGCCGTGGAAACGGTGACCCGGTTGCTCGACATGGGTTGCGATCCGTTCAGCTTCGCCGACGCCATGCTCGGCGTCCTCGCCCAGCGTTTGGCCCGCCGAATCTGCAAAGATTGCAAGGAACAATACCAAGGAACGGCGGAAGAGTACGAAGAGCTGCGCCAAGGGTACGGGCCGGAGTACTGGGACAAGCTGGGGATCAAGCACGACAGCTCGTTCCGCCTCTCCCGCGGCAGGGGATGCGACGCCTGCAATCGGTCGGGCTTCAAGGGGCGCGTGGCTCTCCATGAGCTGCTGCTCGGATCAGATCAGATCAAGCGGATGATCCAGCAGAAGGCGAGGACCGAAGACATGCTGCATACTGCCCTGTCCGAGGGGATGACGACGCTGGTGCAAGACGGCATCCAAAAGGTGCTGCAAGGCCTGACCACCTACAAAGAAGTCAAGGCGGTGGCCATCAAGTAAGCACGATCCGCCGTCTGGCCGCGGTCTTCTCCGCCCGCTCGCGGCTCTTCATCTTCTGGTGCCAATCGAATACAATGCACCGGCTTTGACGAACCGCTCCCATGGTCGCTCCATGTCGGTAACGTTCCCCCGCGGCATCCTGCTGGCCCTCCTGTGCACCCTTCCGGCCTGCGAAACGACGGACAAGGCACTGACTTCGGCCCACAAGCTCCTCACCAGCGGGACCGGCCGCACGGTCGTCGACATCGCCCAGGGAAAAGATCCCAAACAAATTTTGAAGGAAAAGGCGGACGTCTATCAGCGCGATCCCGACGCGGCGATTCGGGACTTGCGCATGATCCAGAAGGACTTCGAGACGGTGCTGACTGCGCTGACCGGCAAGGTGCGCCAGACCTGGGGTGAGAAGGAGGTCAAGGTGCCCGAGCAAAAGCGCTTCGTCAAGTACACCCAGAACTACATGAGCCGGGCCGTCGTCGATTTCGACCGCGGCACGATCGTCGTGGAGACGCTCGACGACAAGACGCCGCGAGACAGCCTCAAAAGCGCCATCGTCACGACCCTGCTCACACCCAACGATCCTCGCGCGGTCGATCTCTTCTCCGACAAGCCGATCACCCTGACCAGCGACAAGGAACCGTACCTCCTTGGGCTGGTCCTCGACCACCGCGGCGCGCCCATCCGGACGGCCGACGCCGCGGAGGCCTTTGCCGCAAACCTGCTCGAGGGGCAGGCGAAGACCCGGAGCGTGGAGCAGGGCGGTCAGGCGAAGACCGCCTTGTTCGTGACCATCCCGATGGTGGCCAACTTCACGAACAAGCAGGCCGAGAAATACCGCGCGGTGGTGCTGCGCTATGCGGAGCAGTATCGCATGAGCCCGAGCCTCGTGTTCGCCGTCATCCGCACGGAAAGCAACTTCAACCCCTTCGCCGTCAGCAGCGCCCCAGCCTACGGGCTTATGCAGCTGGTGCCGACGAGCGGCGGCCGCGAGGCCTACCGCAAAGCCAAGGGGCGCGATACCATCCCCTCCCGCGAGTATCTGTTCGATCCGGAGAACAACATCGAATTGGGCACCGCCTACCTCAACGTGCTCTCCTACAGCCAGCTGGACGACGTGCAGAATGCCACGTCACGGGAGTATTGCGTGATTTCCGCCTACAACACCGGCCCTCGCAACGTCCTCAAGGCCTTTGCCCCGGCCGATCCGGCGGCGGCGATCGACCAGATCAACCGCCTGTCTCCACCGGCCGTCTACGAGCGGTTGCGCGCGTCGCTTCCCTATCAGGAAACGAGGGACTATCTGGCGAAGGTGGTCAACTTCCGGAAGCAGTTCATCACGTCGCTGGAGCGGGACAGCCGGTGAGGATGCTCGTCACACGTTCGGCCGCAGGGAAGGCTTGGACAGGCGCGTCAGATACTTTTTGAGCCGCATCCCGGCGATGGGAGACAGCGACTGGAATTCCACCCCGAAGGTCTGGTCGTGTCCCCATCGGACTGTGGCGACTTCCACGAACATCGCGGCTGCCTGGTGCGGAAACCGCAGGTCGAGCGCCAGCTGATCGCCGGGGGCGATCGCCGCCTCGGTCATGACCCGCGCGCCCTTTTCCGATAGATCGTACACCACGCCGAGCCCCTGCCGTTCCGTCGTCAGCCACTTCTTGAGCCCCACTCGGGCAAAGGAGCAGGGAAACGGCGCGGGCACGCGCAGCCGCACTGCATGCCGGGCCTCCTTGCGTCCCGCTGGGGTCAGACCTGCCTCCTGGCTCATCATGGTGTCGGAACCGCTAACGCCATGTACTTCCGCAGCCGGCCGTGCGCCGACCGCGACAGCGTCTGGAAGGCAAGGCCGTAGACGTGATCTTTGGTCCACCGTACGGTGGCCACGGCGATCTCGGCGGGAGCCGCCTGCTTCGGGAGGCGCAGCCGCAGGCACACGCGGTCGCCCGGCTTCATGGCGGCGGCCGTGCTCATACGAACGCCCCGCAGCGACAGGTCGTACACGACTCCGATGTCGTCCTCGGAGCGCCGGAACCACGATCTCGGCCGGAGGGGGCTCACCGAGCAGATGAATGGAGTGGGCACCCGCACGCGGGGGTGACGCCGGAAACGATTGAGCAGGGACTCTCGCTCGGACGCAGGATGCACGGGATCGCCTCGTGGGTTTTACTGTACCCCACGAGGCGCATTTTACGAACGGATTTCCCGTTTTTATCGACTAGGAGTGGGACCCGCGGAACGGCTGCGCCGCGTGGGGCGGCTGCCCCACCCGCCGCCGATCCCGGGAGGCTCCATGGCGCCCGTAGGGATGGCGCTCCGGACGCGACGCGGACGGGACGCGGGCGTGCTCGACGTGTGCCGGCTTGGCGCTTCCCGGCGCGAGCGGCACCGACTGTCCCAAGAGCCGCTCAATGTCACGGAGCTGCTGCCGATCTTCCGCGGTCACGAAGCTCGTGGCCCGTCCTGTCGTCTTCATTCGCGCCGTCCGGCCGATGCGGTGGACGTAATCTTCCGGGCAGTTCGGCAGATCGAAATTGATGACGTGCCCGATGTTGGCCACGTCGATCCCGCGGGCGGCGATATCGGTTGCCACCAGTACGCGGAACGTCCCGCGTTTGAACCCTTCCAGCGCCGCGCGGCGCTGCGAGAGACTCCGGTCTCCGTGAAGCACCGCCACCTTGTGTCCGACGCGCCCCAGCACGCGGCCGAGCTTGTCGGCCCGATGCTTGGTGCGGGTGAAGACCAGCACCGTATCGCGTTCCTGCTGCAACAGCGACAGGAGCAGATCCGGCTTGGCGTCATGGGTGGTGTGATGCACCGCCTGCGTGACGCCGTCGGCCGTCGTCGCTGAAGGGGCCACCATCACGCGGACGGGGTTGTGGATGCTGGCCTGGACCAACCTGGTCAGATCGGCCGGCAGGGTGGCGGAAAAGAGGAGCGTCTGACGCTCTTCCGGAAGCGCGTCGAGAATCTGGTTGATCTGCGGCGCGAAGCCCATATCGAGCATCCGGTCGGCTTCATCCAGCACGAGCATCTTGATGGGGCTCAAATTAATCGTCCCGTTCCACATGTGGTCGAGCAACCGCCCAGGCGTGGCGACCAGAATATCCGGACGCTGCCGCAGTCCCCGAACCTGCGCCTGCATATCGGCGCCGCCCACGATCACGGTCGCGGAGATACGCCGGCTGCGGCCCAGCTTCTCAATGGTGGTGAGGATCTGCAGCGCCAGCTCGCGGGTCGGCGCCAGGATCAGCGCTTGCGGCTGGCCCTTCGGCAGCGCCGAAAGCCGTTCGATCATCGGGATGACGAACGCCGCCGTTTTGCCTGTCCCTGTTTGGGCGCATCCGATCACGTCGCGGCCGGCCAAGGCCGGAGGAATCGCCTGCTCTTGAATGGGGGTTGGTGAAGAAAAACCTGCCTGCGAGAGATCGCGCAACAGGGCCTCGGACAAGCCAAGGGCGTGAAAACCGGTGTGCACAGACGTATCCACTACACTATCCTTTCAGTTTGATCGCATTAGGACGGGATCAGAGAACCGAGGGGAGAGACAACCGGGAAGGATGCAACTCCAAACTGGACCTGGTCGCGATGCGATCGCGAAGTCCGTTATGTTTGATCCGTATCCGCCGCCGGACTTACTACGGAGGAAACGGTAGGGTCACCATACAGCAAGAACTACCCGCCGTCAACCGCTTCTTTTTTTCCGCTCCGCTCGTCCGTGAGCAAGGTATCGCCATGCCTGGGCAACTGTGCTATCGTAGGACCCGAATGTCGAGCTCCCGGAGACCCTCAGCTTCCTTATGACCACCGCATCCGTTCCGATTCGCCTGGCTCGCCGCTTTCACGTCGGCTGGACCATCGCCTTGTTTTCGGCCATTGTGGCCGGAGCGCTCGCCGCGATTCCGACTTACGCCTATTTTTATGACTATACCGCCCTGCATTGGTGGCTCTTCGGGGTGCTGTACCTGGTCAGCGGGCTCGGCATCACGGTCGGCTACCACCGGCTGATGTCTCACCGCAGCTTCGACTGCGTGCCATGGGTCAAGGCCGCACTCCTGATCGCCGGAGCCTGGGCGCTGCAGAATTCCGCGATCAAATGGACCGCCGATCACTTGCGCCATCATGCGCATTGCGATGAGGAAGCGGACCCGTATAACGCCAAGCTCGGGTTCTGGCACAGTCACTGCGGCTGGCTCTTCAGCGAGCGCAAGCACGACGATCTGCAATACGCAAGCCGCGTGATGCAGGACCCGGTCGCGCTCTGGCAGCACCGGCACTACACGGCCATCGTGTTGTCCGGATTGGGGCTCACGTTTCTGATCGGCTATCTCGAGGGCGGGCTCGTGGGCGGTGTCGGATGCTTTCTTCTCGCCGGGGTCGGCCGGACCTTTGCCGTTCTCAATTCGACCTTTTGCATCAACTCCGTCTGTCACATCTGGGGTCACCAGCCGTTCGGCTCCAAGGACTCGAGCCGAGACAGTTGGTGGGTCTCTCTGATTACGTTTGGCGAGGGCTACCATAACTATCACCACACGTTTCCCAGCGACTATCGCAACGGTCCTCGGTGGTATGACTTCGATCCATCCAAGTGGCTGATTTACGGCCTTTACCTCACCGGCTTGGCCTCCGGATTGCGCACCGCCTCGTTCGCCGACCGCACCGCCAGAGTCTGATTCCCACGCAAAATTTCCGGTCATCCCGGTCGCCATACGGGCGCGCGTATGGTAAAGTAACCTGTGCTGACGCAAGCCCCAGTAACTGTCCCATCCCCTCGCTGCGGCATCACCGGACCCTGTCCACATCGTAAAGGAGACACACCCCATGGCTGTTGAGAAGTCGCAAACGGTGTCCGCATGGATTCGCATTCCTGACGGCACCCGGGTGCGCCACCGCTTGGAAGCGTATGAAGGCGTCATCGATGGTCTCACTGAACTGGTGTCCGGGCCTCAGCGCAATCCGGACGGAAAGACCCAGTATCGCGTCAACATCGGCCCGGGGAGCCGCCAGCTGGTGCCCGAAGAAAATCTCAGTATCCTGCTCGACCGTGATGATCTCGTCATGATCGGGAGGGAGAAGGCGCCGTATCGACGGTCCGTGACGATGCAATTGCGCGCGGTCTTCGGGGAGGACCGCTTCATCAAGATTTGACCATCACGCCTTCTTCGCCAGAGGGGAGTACTGCATGAACATGTCATCCGGGCAACATCATGCCGGCAAGAGCCGGAAGCGCAAGCGGCCCGTACAAAAGCCGAAGATCCGTTGGGACGTCTTGGGCTTGCAGGCCGCGTCGGCCGGCAGCCCGCCGCTCTCCATCGAAGACATCCGCCGCCAGGTCGCCAATCTGGCCAGCACGGGGATCGGTCAGGAAACACGGTTGCGCTCGCTCGCCGACAAGTCGGCTGACGCGTCGAAGGCCCGGCGGCGCGCGGGCGCGTGAAGTGCCTGCGGCGCCCGGTGGGCAACGGCCGCGCAGGCCGGTATTCCGCCACATCCGCCGTCCATCCGGCCCACCTTCTCAATGATTCCCGTTGAATTTCCTAGGGTGCTGCCCAGTATAGGGAGTGCCCTAGCCGCGGTATGACAGGATCCACCGACCGTTTGGTCAGGGAGGGTCAGCATGCGGCGGCGCGGATCGCTGTTCGTCGTACTATTATTCTTGTTGTCCGCCTGCTCGGGCTCGGACGACACCATGACCACCGCCTCCTCGCCGCCGTCCGACGGGCCGAGCGACGGGGCGCCCCCTCCCTCCAGCCCACCGCCTTCACAACCGCCGCCCTCCAATCCGCCTCCCCCGTCTCCGCCCGCCTCGACCAGCGGCCCCTGGCCGGTCGCCGACCTGACGATCTACGATTCGGCGCACGGCCTGACAGGCACGGTGCTCGACGCGGCTCCCGACGAGGCGCAAAACATCTGGGTCGCAACCCCTGATGCGCTCGCGCTCCTGCGTCCCGGCCAGACAACCTTCACCCGCTATACGGCGGCGGACGGCTTGCACATCGTGCCGTTCGTCGATCCCGCAGGCCAATCCACCTTTTCGCACATCACCGCCGTGGCGGGCGGGCACGCCAACGAAGTCTTTGTGGGGTACAAAGGATTTGAGGGAGTCATTCCTCCACCGGCTCCTCCGTCGTGCTGCGTTCCCAACGCCGACTTCAGCGACCCTCGCTGGTCATTGGGCCAGGCGGACAAGGTGCTGCTTCAGCCGGACGGCAGCCTTCAGGTCCGGCACTATGAATTCCGCTGTGACATCAGCTTCAACTGTTGGGAAAACCGATCCACCCGCAGGATGGTGTTCGCCCATAGCGGGGCGGCCGCCGGCCATCTGTTCGTCGGCATGGACCATGGCGTGGTGCACGTGTTCAACGACACGTTCGGCGATCATATTCACGTCGAGACCTGGTATCACACTCCGAATCAGTCCTTTCCGACCCTCAAGATCGGCGAACAGTATGGGCTGTTCGTCCTGCCCACGGGTGAGCTGCTGAGCGGCGGGGCCTACGGCGTCGGACTGCAATCGTGGAATCCGGATCCGCGGGCGTGGGTTCAGGGACGGTTCGTGTGGGCGTTTACCACGTACGGACCGGCCGAGCCCTTCAACTCCGGGCCGCACTCGCTCGACGTGACAGCCGGGTATCGGGAGGACAATCGCGGCGTGGCGATGACGCCGGACGGCACGTTCTGGTTCGCCAGCCTGACGCAGGGCTTGGCCAGCACGAAACCCGGCGTGCTGGATGACAACGGCGATTTCGTGTTGACGTACCGCGACGTCCCCGGCCTCCCGGCCTCGGGCTTGGTGGATCTGGCGGCCGATCCGGATGGCACGCTGTGGATCGTCGATAACAGCGGCCGCCTGCTGCGGTTCGACCCCGTCTCACGGAACGTCCGGGTGTGGCAAGGCGTGTCAGGCGCGCGTCGCGTGGTAGTGGACACCACGGTCACGCCGCGCGCGGTGTATGTCGCCATGGGCAACAACGGTCTCGCCGTCATCCGAGCGCCATAGCGACGCGGCGCCCTTCATTCCGCCGGCTTCTTGCGGACGGCCTTCGTAGGCGCGCGCAGTGCCGCGGTCCGTCCTGACCCCGGTATGAACCCATTACCCGGGGCCCGCACCTGTACACATCTTCCTACACATCCGCCACTGCATCGGGATCTCCGCAGCGTGATCGGCTTGGGTTTCCAATGGCGCGGGCATTTCGGCAAAGGCACGACTGTTGCTCGTTTACGGGTGGCCAGAAGTTCCACCCGACCTCACTCCACGAAAGCGAAGGTACGTCATGTGGGAGCGAAAAAAAGAGCCGGTTCGCAACGGAGAATACTTTACCGTGCTCGGAAAAGACGTCGTCTTCAAGGGAATCGCGCGTTTCGAAGGGACGGTGCAACTCGACAGCCGCTTTGACGGTGAAATTTACACCAACGGTGTGCTGGTGGTCGGTGAGCATGCCGCCATCACGGGGACGATTCAGGCCGGCACGGTGGTCAGCAGCGGCAAGATTCGGGGCGATATCACCGCCAGCGAGAAGGTGCAGTTATTGAAATCTGCGGTGCTGATTGGAAACGTTCAGGCGCCGTCCTTCTCTATGGAAGAAGGCGCGCATTTTACAGGCTTCTGCAACATGGGCGAGAGTCCTGGGAAGGAGCCTGCTCAGGACACCTACGCCGTGGGCGACGCATCCTCGAACAGCCTGCGGGAGCCGCTGCTCATCGAATCCGACAGAGCGGTATGAGCAACCGGCAGGTGCACGGAGAGTCGGCGTCTAGGCTTCCAGCCCGCGTTTCCGTGCTTCCGCCGCCAAGCACGCAGGACGATATTCCTTCACGTCCTTCCAACGCTGCCACACCGAGTCATCCACCGTCTCATTGACTCCGGTGCCGAACGGACGATTGAACCGCTTGCCGAGCTTCACGGCCTTGTACAAGCCCCACATGAACTCGCTGAACGAGTCGGTGACCTTCGCCCGGTGATCCTCGGCGCCGACCGCCCGAAATTCCTTGATCCCGAGGCCGCATGCTGCCGCCTTCTCCTGCAGCCAGCGCAGCGGGATGTGATGGAGCTTGTCGTAGCGATAGCCCCCTCCCACGTTCGCATGGGCGCCGATGAACCAGCGCTGTTCGACCTCGCGGTTCTCGGGCTTCAGCTTCGTCCACAACGCGGCCTCATAGTCCTTCCGGTGCTCGTCGAGGGCGACGGCATGATAGGCGTACTCGACGATTTTGCTGAGTTCCGTGTCATGCCACTGATAATGGTCCCGGCTCCAAGGAATGAGGGCGCCGGTCAGCGGCACGCCCAAACTCCCGACGGTGTCCCAGACGCCGATGAACTTGACGCGAATCTCATGGGAATGCGCGGCGCGGAAAGCCGCGGTCTCGGCGCTGTCGGGGTGCAGATCCTTGTTGCGGTAGAGCGCGTAGGCCTGCTCCACCAACTCGTCAGCGGGGCGCCTCAGCAGGCCGCATTTGCGGATCAATCCGACGAGACTGCGCGCCGTATAGGCCCCTCGGCTGAACCCGAACACGAACACCTCACTCGCGTCCGCAACCCAGCGCTCAGCCACCCAGCGATACCCTTCCCGGATGTTCCGGGACACGCCGTAACCGAAGGCGCCTCCCCGGATGCGGTCATACCAGTTCGTCCCGGGGCCGGGATCGTACCATTTCTCCTGCGGCACACCGTCGGGGCCGGCCGGCGCGATCGCGTCGGCCATCCGTGCCACGTTGGTCCGATCCTCCCGGGTGTTCCACGTTCCATCGAACAGGACGATCAAACGCTTGCTCATGGATCCTCCAGAGGCAGCACCGCTGCGCAATTCCACTGTAGTGAGGAATGCTTGCCTGAGGCTACTGAATGGCACACGGTGTGTCAATGCATCGGGCGCATTCCGACCTGCGACCCGCCCCCAACCGGCGGACCCGACTCGTGCGTCCATCACGGCACGCGTGCATTGGATGACCCAGTCTTCTCCGTTCACGCATTACCATAAAGAGTTGCACCCCTGTCGGTCCTCTGCTACAACGACGCAGCGTCGACGCCATGCGGTTGTCTCTTGAGAAGGAGAGGTCATGAATCGTTATCTCGCGGGAGTTATCTTTGCGCTGGGATTCGCAGGCTGCACGAGCGTGCAGTACAACCAAGCGGACTGCGGCACGTTGCCCAGTGACACCTTCTGGTCGGGCAACGTCGCGCTGCAATGCCAGGAATACCGCCGGCTCCAAGCCGAGACGGCCTATCGCTCGGAAGTCGCCCAACTGCTCAAGAGCTACCGGGAATGTCTGAACAAGCATGACGCGTCCGTGGCCGAAGCCAAGGAACGCTGCTCGCTCTACGCGCAGGGCCTCCAGAACGCCTCCACTGGGCCACGCCCCGCAAAATAAGAGGGCGAGGCGCTGCGCCGGATGTACATTGCCATTTCAACCGGGAGCCCTTCAGGCCCTTCGGCCGGAGTGCTCGCTCTCCGGCCTCTCCCCTTCGCGCCCGCCTCGAAGGGTCGAACCACGTCATGACCGCTCAGCACCCGAGGCGGCCGGCGACCGTGGTCACGATGCTCGGGTTGGCTGGATGGTGTCTGCTCGCCGCCTCGTTGGTGGGCTGTTCCACGCTGGCCGAGGTCGATCAGGCGCAGACCCCAATCAGTGAGCCGCCCGTTTCCGTCGCCGCCGACACGCATGATGACGATCCCAGGACGACGTTCCCGAACGAAATAGAACCGGTAGAGATCGCGCCGGTGCAACTTGAAGCCTTGCTTGCTTCAGCTGCGCTCGAAGCAACGGCCATGGCCGCGCCGTCGGACGTCATACGCTGCGCCGCGGCCGCTCCCCGGAAGGACGTCATCGATCGCCCAGCGTGCGCCGCCTATCTGCAGCCGGCGGTCGAGCAGCCCTTGATCGGCGACGAGATGCGGCTGCGCCCGCCGCTTCGCCGCCTATGGTTCCATCATCCCAGGCTCGTCCCGCATGGGGACGGTGACGAGCTGAGCTTTTCCGACAGCGCCGTGCTCGCCCACCGCACCCGCGTGACCTCGCGTCCCTTTCGCGATCCGTATGGCGGCCTGCGGGATCAGGCTCTCCTCCATCCGGACAGGTCTCGCGCACCCGCGAGGGAGTCGCAACTGCCCGACATCGGCCCGCCCCCGCCGAAACATACCATCAAGACGTTCGGCACGCTGACAGGATTGAGCCTGCTCGGTATCGGCGTGTATGCCTTGGGCCCCTCCTCTTTTACCGGAGCCAACAAAGATGAAGACGTGTGGGGGGAGGCCTGGGGACACTTCAAGAATGCCTGGACCAAGCCGCCGGTGTTCGACAAGGACGGAAGCGGCGTCAATTACGTGGGGCACCCGTACTTTGGGATGAACTTCTATCTGTCACAGCGCAACTACGGTGAAAGCCCGTTGTATTCCTTTCTCTTCTCGACCTTCACGTCGACCTGCTTCGAATACTTCATCGAAAGCTGGTCGGAACGCCCCAGCATTCAAGACCTGATCATTACGCCCGTGGTGGGATCGATTCTGGGTGAACTGGTGTATCGGGCCACGCAGGAGATGCGGAAGGACGGCTTCACGAAAGCGGAGAAGATTCTCGTCACGATCATCAACCCGCTGTACGTCCTGCAGAACGGCTACCACTAGCCCATTTGCCTATCACGCAGCGACGGCGGGGTGTCGCGGGACGCTCAGCGAGCGCGAAGCCGCTCGATCCCCTCACGGCAGTACCCCAGCGGCAGCCAGCGGCATCTGCCGCAGATCGAGGACAGGTCGTCACCTCTGACGAAGCGCCGGATGCGCTCCAGCACCTCCCGCCAGCTTACGCAAGCCCCGGCGTCCAAACCGAGCTTCTTCAGCACCACGCCGTCTTGATCCCTCAGCTCCGCTTCCGATCCCTGCCCATGTAACGTGCAGCCGGCGGCGCGGTGGTGCGGGCAGGCGCCGCACACGGCGTCTGGAGACGCGAGCACTTCGACGAGGGTCTCCGGCTCTTCGGCCAACCTGCGATGGATGGCCGTCAAGTTCTCCACGAACTCCGGGCTATACCCTTCTCCGCGGAAACCCTGCAGGCACAACAGCGCGTGGCCTCTGAGTCGTAAGGCGGGAGAACCCTTCGTGAGCGGCTGACGATCTGTCATGGCGGTCAAAATTTTCCCAGCCGGCAGGAGCCTCCGTCAACGCACACATTCGTCGGCCGGCGGCCAAGCCGCTTTTTGCTTCGCGAGGGATTCCATTCGTCATAGAGTAACCCCAAGGGAACGAGGTGTTCCATGATGCCACTGTTGTTTGCGGGGGGGCTGATCCTCGTCATTGGGGTGCTGTGGTCGAAGCACCCGGTCTTGCGCGCACTGGCCCGCCTCGTGACCGGCCTTCTCACGTTGGCCTCCGCCGCGGCGATGGTGTTTCTCTTCCAGGTCGGGCAGAAAGTCCATTGGACCAGTGACGGCCCAGGTATGTTGGTGATCATGATGGGCGTCCTCTTGTTCGGATTTCTCGCATTGGTCTTCGGCGGATTGTTCCTCCAGTCATTCAACGTTCCTCCCTCGACGGGTGTACACAAGTCCGACCACCGCAACGCCGCATAGTTCCACCAGCCCGCACTGCAACACCGGCAGACTTTCCTGATGGCACCTCTCCATGGAGTGGTCTATGCTACCGGTGGAAGACTTGGCTGACCGAGTCGTCAGCGCCACCTCACAGGAGGGACTCATGAGCGAGATGCAGAGCGATGCCGTGTCGGGGCCCGATCTCGGGACGGAAGGACTGCCGGTAGCCGAGCTGAGCGACGGCGCCATGCGGCTCGGCCACTATAGCGGCCAGCCAGTGCTGCTGGTCCGCAAGGGTGCTCAAGTCTACGGCATGGGAGCCGCGTGCACGCACTACGGCGGACCGCTCGATCAAGGGGTGTTTGACGGCTCGACCGTCCGCTGTCCCTGGCACCGGGCGTGCTTTCGCCCCGACACGGGAGAAGCGGTCCACGCCCCGGCGATCGACCCCGTGCCCTGCTATGCGGTGGAGCAGCGCGGCGATCGCCTGTTCGTCACGGGCACTCGCTCAGCGGCCGCTGCCCGCGCCCCCCTCACAGCGGCCCCAGCCTCGGTGGTCATCGTCGGCGGCGGGGCGGCCGGCTTCGCCGCTGCGGAGATGCTCCGACGCGAGGGATACCAACAGCCCGTGACGATGATCTCGGCCGACGACGCCGGACCGTACGACCGCCCGAACATCTCGAAGGATTATCTGGCCGGCACCGCGCCAGAAGAGTGGATTCCCCTCCGCCCGCCGGACTGGTACGCAGGCACCCGAATCGATCTGCTGACCCAACGCCGTGTCGTGCGGCTCAGACCCGATGAGCGGTCGGTTGAGTTGGACGACGGCAGCCGCCGTGAGTACGGCGCATTGTTGCTCGCGACCGGAGCGTCGCCCGTCAAGCTGGACATTCCGGGCGCCGGGCTGCCCCACGTGCACTACTTGCGAACGTTGGCCGATAGCCGGGCCATCATCGGGCGCGCGACACAGGCGCGTCAGGCGGTCGTCGTCGGGGCGAGCTTCATCGGGTTGGAGGTGGCGGCTTCCCTCCGGACGCGCAATCTCGAGGTGCACGTCGTCGCGCCCGATGCCATTCCGATGCAACGGGTGCTGGGTCCGGATTTGGGCCGCTTCGTCCGGAAACTCCATGATGAGCATGGCGTGCAGTTCCACCTGGGCCAGACCCTCGCCTCGATCGACGAGCGCTCCGTGACACTGAAGGACGGCACCAGGCTCGACGCGGACCTGGTGGTCGTGGGGATCGGCGTCCGACCCAATGTGGAATTGGCCCAGCAGGCCGGCCTCCGGCTGGATCGCGGCGTGGTCGTGGATGAATATTTCCGCACGAGCGCCCCCGGGATCTGGGCCGCCGGCGATATCGTCCGCTGGCCGGACCGCTACACCGGCGCGGCCATCCGCGTGGAGCACTGGGTCGTCGCGGAGCGGCACGGCCAAGCGGCCGCGCGCAACATCATCGGTCAGAATCAGCCCTATACCGCGGCGCCATTCTTCTGGAGCGCGCACTACGACGTCTCGATCCGCTACGTGGGACACGCGCAGGAGTGGGACGAGGTGCAGGTCGTGGGGAGCCTCCCCGACCGCGACTGCCTGGTGGGATACCGGAAGAACGGGAAGACCCTGGCCGTGGCCTCCATCAACCGTGACGCCGAGTCCTTGAAGATTCAGGTGGCGATGGACCGCGGCGACGCGGGCGCCGTCGAGGCCATCATTCAGGGACGGTAGGCCACAGGACCGCTCGTCGCCGCCCGAGGCGCCGCAGAAGGCGGCGCGACGTCCGCGCCGGCCCACGCCGCGCTGAACCGCTTCGCCGTGCGATCGGCCTCGTCGGATTTTCCTTGCCGGCGCAGCGCCAGCTCCAATCCACGCAGCGACCAGCCGTTGTCGGGAAACCGCTTCAAATCTTCCCGGAATGCATGCTCCGCCTCGACGGCCTGATCCGCCCGCAACAGCATCATCCCGAGCTCCTGCCGGACGGGCACCGACCATTCCGGCGGCTCGCCATAGGTCAGGCCGTCCTCCATCCGCGCCGCCTCGCGCAGATGCGCAATCGCCGCCGGGGAGTCACCCTTGGCTTCCGCCACATGTCCGGCAAGCACTTCGACGGCGATGCCGAGGACCGGTCCGACGGGATTGAATTCAAGGGAAAGCGAGGCGAGATCGCGATTCTGCGCGGCCGCGCGCAGTTCCTTGAGCGCCTGCTCGGCTTCGGAAATTCGCCCCAGTGCCGCCAGGGCGCGGCCGCGCGCGTAGTGCCACATGGCCCGTGCGTGGGCGAGATCCTCCGCGGGGGCCGGCGCCTCCAGGATGTCCTGCCAGCGCGCGAATCGCACCTTCATTTGCAAATCCCGGGTGTCATGGTGCTGCAAGACGGTCATCCCAGGGGCGCGCAACACGTCCGGCGGCACGGCCGCCCGCATCTTCTCCGTCGCCGCCATGGCTTGGCGGCTCCGGCCGACCATACTGGCGGCGAAAGCGAGGAAATCATAGTTGTGCGGGTAATACCCCAGCGTGTAAATCCCGGTCGCCGGCCGATGGTCCTGGATGTAATTCTCGTCGGCATGGACCGCGTGCTCGTTGGCCGAGATGGCATCCAGGTACCGGCCCACGCGGATGTAGATGTGTCCCGGCATGTGCACGAGATGCCCGGCACCCGGCATCAGCGCAGCCAGGCGTTCGGCGGCCGCGACCGCCCGCTCGGGTTGGACCGCCTCGACGGCATGGATGTAGAAATGGTTCGCGCCGGGATGTTTCGGGTTGACGGCCAGCACGCGCTCGAGCTGTTTCAGAATCTCCGGCGTCTCCTGCCTCGGCTGCCCATCGGCGGTCCAGTAATTCCAGGGACTGAGGTCCATCAGCGCCTCGGCGTAAAGGGTCGCGGCCTCAAGGTCCGAGGGATACTGCTGGACCACCTCGCGCAGGGCTCGCGCATAGGCGGCATCCAACGCCGACCGATCTTTCGGCGGCTGCTCGGCGTAGCGCGTGGTCAGCGCCCGGATCAGCGCGCGTTCCTTGGGGCTCGCCTTCGCTTCGCGGGCGACGGCCTTCTGGAGCGCCTCGTAGGCGGCCAAGGCCGCTTCGCGCTCCATGGGCGCGTTGATGTTCGGCCCGTGCGCCAGCGCGATCCCCCAGTAGCACATGGCACAGTTCGGATCGAGGCGCGCCGCCTCGCCAAACGCGCGAAGGGCCTCGGCATGGTTGAACGCGTAGTACAGCCGCAGACCTTGATCGAAGTATTGCTGCGCGGCCGGCACCGCGGTGGTGATCTCATAGTGATGCGTGCCAAGATTGTCGAACAGCGGCACCGGCGTGGGCGCGCGTTCTGGCGAGGCGGCACGCACACTGTCAGCGACGAGAAGGAGCATCACAACGGCGACCACCGTGGCTGCATTCCTCACTGATCCAGTCATACGGCCGCTCCTTTCTGTCGATCTATTACCCCACCCACGACTACCATTCACCTGGTAAAGAGGCTAGGGCATCCAATTAGGACGAGTCAAGCATGGTCAAACGGCTGATCGCCAGGGCCATGACTGGGACTTTCTGCCCCCATGAGGCTGCGGAGCCGTCCAGGACGCTGGACGGCGAAGAGGTTGAAAGATCGGCCGGGATCGTTGCGGAGCGGGGCCATGATGAGATTGGCGACAGGTTCAGGATTCCGTCCGGCTGGCGCCAACTCTATCTCCGCGAAAGTTCTCACTGCATTGGGCCCGATGGCGCGCACGGCTCTTGTATCCTTGTACGGGTGTGACGAAGCACCACCGGCGTCGAATCAAGACGAGTCGTTTCCAGAGCGGACACACCGAAAGGAGGACCATATGCCAGCCTCAGTACGCCATACAGTCCTCTTGGCTCTTGCGATCTGGACCACGTTCTCTCTCCTGCCCGCTCCGGCAGGTGCAGCAGATTGGCTGGATGAGCTCACGGCAATCCTTCAGGACCATCGCGAGTTCGCCAGGATGGAAGGCCGAGAAGCTGCCTACGAGTCCTATGTTGCCCAGTTGCATGTCGCGAGGGCGGCCCTCGACCGTGGAGACGTTGACGGGGTCTACACCGCGATGAATACGTTCATGGATATGCTTGAACACGCGCCGGAAGCGGCCGGGATACCGCTCTGGTCGGCGCGAGCCATCTTTGACTATTGTGCGGAGGTGACGCCGCCGATGTACCACGACATCTCGCGGCATGGAGTGAAGAAGACCGCTTAAAGGGGACGAGCGAAGTTCGCGCTGATGAATACGCTGCGTGCCTGGCTTACTGAAGCTTCGTCGGCTCGATGATCTCGCCGTTTCGACGGTCTTCCACGCTTTCGACATAGGCGCGGGCAACCTGCTCGGCCGGCATTCCCCCCGACGGGTCCATACCCAGCGCGATCAGCGTCTCCCGGACCCAGGGCGGACTGACGGCGTTGATCCGGATGCCGCGGGGCAACTCCAGCTTGGCGGCCCGCACGAAGCCTTCGATCCCGGCGTTCACCAGGCTCACAGCCGCGCTGCCGACCATCGGCTCTCGCGCCAAAACGCCGCTTGTCAAGGTGAAGGACCCACCGTCGCGGAGTGCCTGCAGGCCCAGCCGGACGAGATTCACCTGCCCCATGAGCTTACTGCGGAGGCTCAGGGCAAAGTCGTCGTCGCCCAATTGGTCCAGCGGCTTGAATCGCGCCTCGCCGGCCGCCGACACCACCGCATCGACCGAACCCACCTTGTCGTACAGCGCTCGAATCGACTCCGCCGATGCGAGATCCACCCGATAGTCGCCATGGCGATGAGCCGCAGCAATCACTTCATGGCGGGAGGCCAGCGCGCTCACGACGGCCCGACCGATCGTTCCCGTCGCTCCGATCACCACGATGCGCATGACCCAGGAAGTTAGGGCAACGCATCGTGACGAGTCAAGCCGGTGACCAGCGCTCCGGAGGCGCCCACCCGACCGGCGGCAGGCGGCGTTCGGCTGCCCCAGGGCACAAACCGCTCCGTGCTGGTCGCTCTCCCAGCTAACACTGCGCCTTGATCGGACAGAAGATCGGATCTTCACGAAAGGAGACGACCATGGCAGCCAGCTGGATCACCAAGGCCTATGCAGCCGCAAGCCCGACCTCCTCGTTCGCCGCCACGCTGATCCCTCGGCGTGATCTCACGGAACAGGACGTGCAAATCGACATCCTGTTCTGCGGCATCTGCCACTCGGACCTGCATATGGTGCGGAACGAATGGCGTCACGCCATGCCGACGGTCTATCCGATTGTGCCGGGCCACGAGATCGTGGGGCGGGTGGCGGCGGTCGGCGCTCGAGTCACGCGCGTCAAGCCCGGCGACCTCGTCGGGGTCGGCTGCATGGTGGATTCGGATGGAACCTGCCCGGAGTGCCAGGCCGGCCTCGAGCAGTTCTGTCCACGGATGGTGCTGACCTACAATTCGCCTGATCCACACCTCGGCGGCGTGACCTACGGAGGCTACTCCGAACGCATCGTCGTGAACGAGCGCTTCGTCCTCCGCGTGCCGGCTCAGCTGGACCCGGCCGGCGCGGCACCCCTGCTCTGCGCCGGCATCACGACGTTCTCGCCCCTGCGGCACTGGGGCGTGACGAACCACAAGAAGGTCGGCATCGTGGGGCTGGGCGGACTCGGGCATATGGCCGTCAAGTTCGCCCGCGCGCTGGGTGCGCACGTCGCGGTCTTCACCCATTCGCCGCAGAAGAAGGACGACGCCCTCCGCCTCGGTGCCCATGAAGTAGTCCTGTCCCGTGACGCCAATGAGATGAAGAAGCACGCCGGGAGCTTTGACTTCATCCTGGACTGCGTCTCCGCCGAGCACGACATCAACGCGTATCTCAGCCTGCTGCGGCGCGACGGCACCATTACGATCGTCGGCGCCCCCGAGAAGCCGTTGCCTGTGTCGGCCTTCGCGCTGATCGTAGGGCGCCGGAGCTTTTCCGGCTCGAACATCGGCGGCATACGCGAAACGCAAAAGATGCTCGACTTCTGCGGCGAGCATGGGATTACCGCGGACGTCGAGGTGCTCCCCATCCAAAAGGTCGACGAAGCGTACGACCGGCTGGTGAAGGCGGACGTGAAGTACCGGTTCTCGATCGACATGGAATCGCTCAGAGCCGAACCGATGCCCAAGCAGCGCGTGAGCGCCGCTGGATCGCGGCCGTCCGTGGGGTGAGTCTAGGGAGGCGCCGAGGGGAACTCCAGCCGATCCTCGAACCGCATGGGCTCCTTGCCCGCTTCAGAAAACCCCACGATCTTTTCGGACACGCTCGTCACTGCTCCCGGGACGAACGGCCGGCCCATGTCGTAGTCGGTGCGCGTGCGCGACAGACTGCGGACGACGTCGCGGTCGTCGATCAAGAGGCGTAGATCATACCGGGTGTCGAACAGACCGATCCCGGCGAACTGCAAGCCGTAAATCAAGAGATAGTCGAGCGGGTTGATGCTCGCCGAGGCGTAGCTGTAGGTCCACCACTCCCGCTTGAGTCCGCCGATCTCGGTTACACGTCGGCTCTCGGGCTCCCCGAGGAGTCCCACCACCTGCTCCTTGGTGGACTCCCCGACCTTGATCTGCGCCATCGTGCCGTCGTCGGCCACGTCCGCCTGCCCCACGGAGACGCAGCCGGCCAGCACCAGGAGCACGATGGCCCGCCAGTAGGCGCGCATGTCCCCGTCAGCTCTTGCGGCTCGTCTTCGCCGTCACGGTCGCGATGAGCTGCTCCATCCGCTTCCCGCCGCACGAAGGACAGGCGACGGCCCCTCGCTCGCGATCCTCCATGGTCAACCACAGGGTGGCAACGTGGCCACAGTCCAAACACTTATACTCATAGGTCGGCATCGTGGACCTCCATCGGAACTGTGAGTGGGAGTGGAACGGCAGAGCCGGACGCCCGGCCCCGAAGCACACAAGATGGGGCCGCAAGACGACCAGGCCCCGTGATTCTCTATAGCGTACGTTAGCGCCGCCCGCCACGCCCGGTCAACGGTCGAAAATCCTGGCCTGTGGGGCTTGCTCCGCGTCGTCTTGGCTCGCTGAACAGGATTGCCGGAAATTCCTCCCCGTGCCAGAATAGCGCCATGGCTGCGAGCAGCGGTGATGCGTCGGATCTCAACCGATTGGAAGATAAATTTCGCCGCTGGCGGGCCGAACACCGAACACCGGAGACGGTCGTGGCGGCCCATCGAGCCGTCATACTCGAACGGGTGGCCCAGTCCATGACGTTTGAAGGAGAGCCGGTGACCGTGACTCGCCTAAAACTCCTCCTGAGCCGGCGGAACGATGAGTGAAGAAACGCCAGCGCTCGGATCCACCCGGAGTTTCGACACGGCGGAAGGGGCAATGACGTATCCGGAGCTGTCGGAGCGGCTGGCCGTTGCGCTTGCCGGCATTCTTGACCGGCTTCTGGCAACCCCGCCGGACGAGATCGTGATCACGCCCGAGTGGCTGTGCGAGCGGCATCGGGAGTTAGCCGGGCATCTCTTTCCTGAGTGGGCGGGCCGCTTCCGAACGGTCAACGTCAAAGTCGGCACGCTCGAGCCTCCCGCCTACTACGAAGTGCCGGTCCTCGTGCGGTCATTCTGCGACGACCTGCGCGAACGGCTGCGGCATGTCGCCGACGACAAGCTCCCGGAGCTTGCGTCGTTGCTGGCGTGGGTGGACTGGCGTTTTCAGTGGATCCATCCCTTCAAAGATTTCAACGGCCGCATCGGCCGCGTGGCGCTGGCTGCGCTGCTCTACAAGCTCGCCCTTCCACCGGTCGACACGGCCCCCACGGATCCCGACGGGCGCCAGGAGTACCTCGCGGCGTTACGAAGCGCCGATGCGGGAGATCTTGCCCCTCTCGAGCGGCTGTGGATACGGCGCCTCGGCGAGGCGATTTAGCCGGGCCTTCGCGCGCCGCTGTTCGATCATACGAAAAGCCCCCCTGAAGTCATCGACCTGCTTGGCTCGCCTTACTCAAGCTTTGGCACTCATCAACCAGGGCTCCAGCCAGTCATACATCCCCTTGGCGTCTGCTAGGCTCCCGTTTCGCACCAGATGACCGCGAGGGCGAGGACGGAATGTCATGAAAGCGTTACGCATTCGGCAATATGGCGGATCGGAGATGCTCGAGATCGTGTCGGACGCCGCGCAACCGGTGCCGGGCAAAGGACAGGTCCTTGTCCGCGTGCAAGCCGCGAGCATCAATCCCATCGATTGGAAAGTCCGCCAGGGCTATTTGAAAGACCAGGTGCCCCTGACGATGCCGGCAACGCTGGGCGGTGACTTCGTCGGCGTGGTGGCAGACGCGGGTGATTCCGGCTTCACGGTGGGCGAGCGTATCTATGGGTACGCGAGCCTGTTAGCAGGAGGGTCCGGATCCTTTGCCGAATATGCGGCCGCCGGAGCGGCGAACGCGGCCCGCGCGCCGGAGAAGGCGACGCCGCACGAGGCGGGAGCGCTGCCGCTCGTCGGTGCGAGCGCCATCCAAGCGCTGGAAGGACACCTCAAGCTTCAAGGCGGCCAAACGATTCTGATTCATGGCGGTGGCGGCGGCATTGGCAGCCTGGCCATCCAGCTCGCGAAGGCGATCGGCGCCTATGTGGCCACGACGGCGACCGGAGACGATCTGGCCTATGCCCGTTCGTTGGGCGCCGACGAGGTGATCGACTACAAGAGCCGATCGTTCGAAACCACGGGCCAAAAGTATGACGCCGTGTTCGATACCGTGGGCGGTCAGACGACCGCCAAATCCTTTCAGGTCCTCAAGCGCGGCGGTACCTTGGTGTCCATGCTGGGGGCTGATGACAATCTCGCCACACAGCATGGGGTGACGGCCATCGCGCAATTCACCCGCGTGACGACCGACGTGCTCAACCGATTGCGGGATCTGGTGGACGGCGGGCGGCTGAAGATCCGCATTGCCAGAACGTTCTCCTTGGACCAAGCCAAGCAGGCCTTCGACCTCGCTGAACATGGCCACGCCAAGGGCAAGGTCGTGCTCGACCTCAACGCGTAGCGCCCATCACGCGCTTGCAGGAGATCGTTACCTCATGTGCACCGCCGGCCGGAGCTGTCATGAGATTTCGGGAATCCGTTCATGAGATCTCGTGAATCATTGAACGTTCCGATGCCGGCTGCACCCCCTCGCACTCTTTAACGTGTTGTTTTTCGACCGGTTCACTTCCGCTTCGCCTGTGGCACGGTCCCCGCAATCCCGTCCTCCCGTCACGCGTTCCCATCAACCCACTTAACGAGGAGGACAGATCATGTTGCAGGCCACCATCGACATCCACACCGACCGCTATGCGAAGTGCATCGAGGACTCCAAACGCATCCGCTGGGACATCGACCGGGATGTCATTCGCGGGCGGCAGTTCGATTTTTCGAAGAAGTTTCTTCCGGACGGCCTCTCGCGCGTCCATCACCTCGACTTCTTGACCGAGGATGACAAGCGGCTCATCAGCCAGATACAGGGGCGCACCTATGCCAACGTGTTCGGCCTGGTCGAGCGCTTCATCAACGCCAAGGTCCTCGAACTCAGCCATGATTACTGGCTGAGCGACCAAACCGCCCTGGAAGCCTTGGTGCGTTTCAGCGACGAGGAGCTCAAGCATCAGGAACTGTTCCGGCGCATCGAGCGTTTGATCGCTGCCGGCATGCCGCCCGGGTACACCTTCGTCCCGCGGCCGAACGACGTGGCCTCCGCCGTGCTGAGTAAATCGACCTGGGCAGTCCTGGCCCTCACGTGCCACATCGAGCTCTTCACGCAAGCGCATTACAAGCACAGTATCGCGCCCGATCCCCAGCTGTCCGATCTCTTCAAGGACGTCTTCCTTTACCACTGGCGCGAGGAATCGCAGCACGCCATTTTGGACGAGCTGGAATGGATCCGCGAAGACGACACATTGACGCCGGGCCAGCGGGACCAGGCGGTGGATGACTTGGTCGCACTCGTCGGCGCAGTCGACCACATTCTGCAGGTCCAGGCCGAAGCCGACGTCCAGTATTTCCTCAAGGTGTGTGGCCGCTCGTTCCAGCCGGAAGAGGTGGCAACGATCAAGGCCGCGGTCCTCAAGGCCTACCGTTGGCAATACATCGTCTCGGGAGTCGAGCAACCGCGTTTCCTGAAAATCCTGCGCAGCTTGATCACGGAGGCTCAAGGCCGCCGCATCAATGACGCGTTGGCGTCGATCCTCTGACGCCATGCGTCAACTGGTCGATCGAGCCGCAGTACACGATCGCGTAAGGAAAGGAGCACGATCATGGCATCGGAGAACAACGACACGCTCATGCAACAGCAGCCGGACAACACCGGCCTCTCTCGACGGGACTTTCTGGTGAAGGGTGGATCCGTCCTGGCCCTCCTCGCCATGATGGATCCGATGCGCTTTGCGAGCCTCGCCGGCGCGGCGGAAGACGGGCAGGTCGTGCCGTTCCTGGACCGCCCGCCCTCCGCGCCCGAGGCGGCCGTGAAGGCCTACGGGGAACTCAACAAGTTGGATTGGGAAAAGCTGACCGAGTGGATCACGCCCAACGATCGGTTCTTCACGGTGAGCCATTACAACCGTCCGGTCATTCGCCCCGAGGACTATCGGCTGGAGATCACCGGGCTCGTGCAGCATCCCAAGACCTTCACCCTCGCGGAGCTGAAGCAGCGTCCGCGCCGTGAAGTCGTGTTCACCATCGAATGTGCCGGCAACCACGGATTCGACTGGTTTACAGGCGGCATCGGCACGGCCACATGGGCCGGCACGCCGCTCGCGCCGCTGCTCAAGGAGGCCGGGCTCAAGCCGGAGGGCATTGAAGTGGTCTTCTTCGGCGCGGACGCAGGCGAAGAAGAAGTACGGAACGTCAAGATGACGCAGCAGTTCAGCCGGAGCCTGTCCGTGTCCGATGCGCTCCAACCCGAAGTACTCCTGTGCTACGAGATGAACGGCCAACCGTTGCCGCATGAGCACGGGTTTCCGGTCCGGCTCATCGTGCCGGGCTGGTACGGCGTCGCGAACGTGAAGTGGCTGACCCGGATCGACCTCATGGACCGGCGCTGGGCCGGGCGCTTCATGACGCGCGACTACGTCACGATTCGTGAAGAACCGCGCGCCGGCGGGGGCACGGTGTGGACGCAGAAAGTCGTCGGACGGGCACGGCTCAAATCCGTCACGGCGCGGGTGGTCTCACGGAACGGCCGTTATCAGATCGAGGGCGCGGCCTGGGGAGGACCGATCGACCGAATCGAGGTCCGCATCGATGAAGGACCCTGGAGACCGGCAACGATCACCCGCGGCACGGGTCAGGACTACGCATGGAAATTCTGGCGCCTCGACTGGACGGATGCCGCCCCGGGCGAACATGCCATCACATCGCGGGCCGTCGGCCGGGACGGTACTGTCCAGCCAGCCGCCGACGACCCGTTGTTCACCAAGAAACACACGTACTGGGAGAGCAACGGCCAAATCACGCGGCGGGTCCGCATTGCCTGAGAGACCAGTACGGATGGAGGCGAGAAGACATCGGCAATGCGGCGGGTCGGCGCACAACCCTATAGCGTGAAGGCGGGGCACAGCCTCCACGCTATAGGGCATCGCCCAGTTCAATCTCGCCTGGCGGGGCGTAGCCTAGCTCATCTGATGGGATGGGCTTCGACACAGCATGATGCCACTCCCCGCTAACCCTGGAGGCAGAACATGCGGACCACGATCTCAATCGCAACGTTGTTGACCGTGCTCTTCGTCGCGTGGGCCAGCCGCGGGCTGGCGAAAGAAACCACCGCACCGGCGCCGGAAGCGGCCAAGAGCATGGGAACGGCACTCTTGAACGCCTATAGGTTCGAGGCGGTCCATCCGAATCTTCCGGATCATGTCTGGCTCGACGAAGGCAATGGCCGGGTTCAGTTTTTCATGTTCGACAGGCCGGTGACTGATCCGAGCGCCAGGCTGCTCTTCGTCGGTCAGGGCATTAAGGGTCGGTTCTGCGCCGAATCGCAGCCTGACGGTGGGAAGTCCGGTTTCAACCACTTCCACCGGCTCAATACGCCGGCAACCGGAGACACCTCCATGCACGGCGCGAAAGGTGAGGAAGGGTATTGGCTGAAGCATGTGGCGGTCTCCGAGTTCGAGTTCGAACCCCCAGAGGAGCATGGGGTGCAAGGAGGCAAGGCGCACTTCAAGCCCGGCATGGTGGAGAACTCCCCGCAGCCGCCGGCCCCCAAGTGCGGGTGACCGCGCCGCCGTGTACGACCTTAGGCGGGTCCGGCCACCACGATCAGCGCGGTGAGCATGGCGCCGCACGTGACGAGGTCGAGCGGAAGCCGGCCCAGGCTGCGCCGGGTCCAACGGCGGGCGTCTTCTTGGGCAACGGCACTGGGATCTGCTCGCTCGAATGCCAAGGCCTTGGGGATAAAATCGAACGCCGACCACAGACGCATGACCACATGGCTCCCCAGCGCGACGAGGAGCAGCGACCGAACCGTGGATTCGGCCCACACGGCAACGAGCGCGGCGATCACCAACAACTCGAAGGCCGTGTGAGCTGGAATCCAGAACCGCTTCCTGGAGATGCCGCCCCGTTGCGGCTGGATGAGGTCCGGCCGGCTCGGCCAGAATGGGTCCACGACCAGATACTCATAGAGGCCGCCGCCCAGCGTGATCAGCGCGAACGCCGTCGACAGTGCCACGAGCACAAGGGACAGCAGGGACATCGCACAACTCCGCGAAGCGTCGCACTGGCAGAAAACCAGAAGACCCCTTACTCAGGAATTTCCGCTTCGACCAGTTTCCCCAGCAGGATCAGCGATTCCTGCCAGCCGAGATAGCACGCTTCGGCGGGAATCACGTCCGGCACGCCCTCCTGAAGGACGTTCACTTCCGTGCCGCACGACACCTGCTTCAGGATGACCGTCACGCGGATTTCGCCCGGCAGATTGGGATCGTCGAACTGGTCGGTGTAGCGGAGCCGCTCGTGCGGCACCAGTTCGAGGTATTGGCCTCCGAAGGAGTGGCTTTTGCCCGTGGTGAAGTTCGTAAACGACATTTTGAAGGTGCCGCCGACTTTGGCGTCCAGGTGGTGCACCTTGCCCGTAAAGCCGTTCGGCGGCAGCCATTTCACCATGGCGTCGGCATCGAGGAACGCCCGATACACCCGCTCGGGTGCCGCACGAAACACGCGATGAAGCCGGATGGTATTCGCTCCCATGTCACGGTCTCCTTTCCCTGGTCAAGACAACCCAACGACGGCACAGCCTCTTACCCTGATAGTCGAACGGGCGTCGGGAAATCGACAGGGACACGGACATCCATCCGCTTCGTCTGCTTGGCGCCGTCCCGCGCGGTGGGTCTATCCCTTTTTCTGTTGAGCCATCTGTTGGAAGAATGCCTGACCTCGCTTCTGCATCTCCTCCGGAGACACGTCCTCTTTGTGGGTCGCGATCGTCCACTGATGGCCGAAGGGGTCCGCCACGGAGCCGATGCGGTCGCCCCAGAACATATCGGCCATCGGCATCAATGATCGTGCGCCCGCCTCCACCGCCTGCTTGTAGGACTTGTCGGCGTCCTGCACGTAGAGGTAGAAGCTGACCGTCGTCGCGCCGACCGTCTGCGGCGCGGAGCACCCTCGTTCAGGACTCTCCTCACCCAGCATGATGATGGAATCCCCGATCTTCATCTCGCCGTGCATCAGACGTTTCCCGTCGGGTGCCATGAACCGGCCGCGCTCCTCGGCGCCGAACGCCTTCTTGTAGAACTCCATTGCCTCCAGGCCGCCGCGAACCGCGAGGTGCGGACTCACCGTGTGATAGCCCGGTGGAATCGGTGGTACTTGTGGTGCCATGATAGGTTCCTCCATGGTTGCCGGAACATTCTCTAAAATTGCGCCTTGCTCGCCGCCGGAGTCAACGCTAAAGGAGCGGCTCCGATGAGCCTCGGCACGGCTCCGGCGAAGGCTGCCGTCAATTTTCCCGCCGCGCATCCGTACTGGGCCGGTCTGCTGCTGGGCGGAGCCACGATTCCGGTGTTCCTCGCGCTCACGCAACCCCTGGCTCAGCAATGGGCGGCCCTCCTGCTGGCCCTGATCGGCGGCGCCTATGTCGGCTTCGCCGCTCGCGACGGCCGGCCCAGTGCGAACGTGATCGAGCTGGCCGGCGCCCTGGCATTCGTCGCCATCGGACTCCTCGGACTGCAGTTTAGTCCACGCTGGATCGCCGGCGGCTACGTCGCCCACGGATTTTGGGATCTCGTTCATCACCGCCATGGCCCCTACGCCGACACGCCGCAGTGGTACATCCCCTTCTGCGTCGTGTACGACTGGATCGTCGGGGCGTTCTTGCTCGTGTGGTGGTGGTGATGGGAAGTCCGTACGCTACGGACGGCACGATAGCATGACCATCGAGGACAGATTGGCCCGGCTGGATTGGCGCGCGATCGAAGCGTCGCTCTGGCAACGCGGGTATGCCAAGATCGATCCCGTGCTGACGGCCGAAGAGTGCGAGACGCTCGCCGGCCTGTACGGCAAAGACGACCTGTTCCGCAGCCGGGTCGACATGCGACGCTTTCGGTTCGGCGAGGGGGAATACAAATATTTCGCCTCTCCGTTGCCGCCGCTGGTCCACGCTCTGCGCGAACACACCTATCCGCGTCTTGCGCCGATCGCCAATGCCTGGGCCATGGCGTTGGGGCAGCCGGAGACCTTTCCGCTGAGCCACGATACGATGCTCGAGCTCTGCCGCCGGAACGGACAGACCAAACCGACGCCGTTGCTCTTGCGTTACGGTGAAGGGGACTACAACTGCCTGCACCAGGATCTCTATGGCACGGTCGCGTTCCCCCTGCAGCTCACGGCCTTCCTCAGCCGACCTGATGTCGATTTTTCCGGGGGCGAGTTTCTGCTCGTGGAGCAACGGCCGCGGGCACAGTCACGCGGTGAGGCCTTGGCGCCGAAGCAGGGTGAGCTCGTCATCTTTGCCACGCGGCACCGTCCCGTCCAGGGCGGCCGGGGGTATTATCGGGTCACCATGCGGCACGGCGTGAGCACGGTTCGGTCCGGCTCGCGGGTGACGCTCGGCGTCATCTTTCATGATGCCAAGTGATGGCGACAAGCCGCCGCTGAGATGGGATAATCTGAAGCCATGCGGATTGCTACCTGGAACGTCAACTCGCTGAAGGCTCGCCTCGACAAGGTCCTGTGGTGGCTGGATCGGGCGAAACCGGACGTGCTGTTGATGCAGGAAACGAAGCTGGCCGACGCGGATGCGCCTGCCCTGGTTTTCCAGCAGGCCGGGTACGAGCTGGTGCACCATGGCGAGGGCCGGTGGAACGGCGTGGCGATCGCGAGCCGGCGCGGCATCGCCGGCGTCATCACGAATTTCGGCGAGCCGTTACGGCCGGCGCGGACGTCTGAAACCGGCGACGATGAACCGCTGGCCGAGGCGAGGATGCTCAGCGCCGACTGCGGCGGCGTGCGCATCGTCTGCGTCTACGCGCCCAACGGCCGGGAGGTCGATTCGCCGTTTTACAAAGCCAAGCTCCTGTGGTTCGACCGGCTGGCTCGCTGGATCGATCAGACCATCAGCCCTGATACGCCGGCCGTCATCGGGGGTGATTTGAACGTGGCGCCTGCGGACATCGACGTGTGGGACCCCCGAGCCTGTCATGGCGGAACGCACGTGTCGGAGCGCGAGCGGCAGGCGTTTGAGCGCCTCTTGCGCGCGGGATTCGTCGATGCGTATCGCCTGCATCACCCGGAACCAGGCCGGTACACCTGGTGGGACTACCGGGCCGGCATGTTCCACAAGAACTACGGCATGCGGATCGATCACCTGCTCGTGACGGCGGCACTGAAGGACCGGGTCGTCTGGGCCGAGATCGACCGGGAGGCGCGGAAGGGCAAACCGGTGCCCTCCGACCACGCCCCGCTGGTCATCGACCTCGACAGCCCCGGCCATCCATTCGACGCCGGCTGGGCGTCGGCGGAATCGCGGATTGCGGCGCGCCTGCGGCAATAGCCGCACCGTGGCGCCTGCCTCCTCTCGCCTTCGGGAAAACTTTAGCCTCCCCTCCTGCCATTCCCGGAGGTGCGATCATTCGCTGAGCCGGAACATCGTGGCAAACCGCACCTATCGCTGCTCCGAGTGCACGACGTGGAGACTCGTCCGTCATCATGGATCAGTGGGCGCGTTCGCCGGGCCAGGCTCTCGTCATGCTCAAAAGGACCGCAATCGAGGTTGCCCACACAATCGGCCGTCTCTCCATGCCATGCACGTTGAGCCTGAGCATCGCATTGGGCCTAACGGGTTGCGCGCTCTTCCTCACGGAGGAAAGCCGGTATCTGCGGTCGGTGAAGGGCCATGCAACGGAACGCGAGGTGAGACAGCATCTCGGAACACCTGCGGACGTCACGTTGGATGAGACGGGACGGTCCGTATGGCAGTACCAGACCCGAACGAGAATCCAGCAAGGGACGAACAACGCATGGACCACCATAGAGGCGTGGCGCTGCGATGACTATAGGCTGACGTTTGATGAACGCCGGATCCTTCGCGATTGGAGCCATACTTCTCATCAATGCTGAGAGCAGTGTTGTCCGTCTGCCGCGGCTGTATCCGTCCCAAGGAACGCGCCCGGCTGTCCGCCGCCCGCTCATCCCCTCATGAGATTCAGTACTGTTCCGGCCGTTGAACTAGGGGAAATTCCGTCGATGTCTGGTGAAGCCGAGACTAGGGACTTTCTCGCCGCTTGCCTACCTTCAACTAGGCGCCTCTCCCTCATCCAATGCGGTTATGGCCAAGCGGTTGCCCACCTTCCTCGCCTGTCTGCCTATCCTATGGGCGTCCATCACGATTGCAGGATGCGCCGGCGATAGCGATTCTCCCCAGCCTTCTCCTCCCAATTCATCACCCTCGCCTACGTTTGGGCCAGGAGGGCCTGGAACCAGTCCCACAACGCCCACCACGCCTCGAATCGGTCCTGATGGGACGGTCATTGGGGTGACGCCGACCACGCCCCAAATCGGTCCTGACGGGACACTCGTTGGCGTGACACCCGTCACTCCCCAAATCGGTCCTGATGGCACGCTCATCGGAGTCACACCCGCCACTCCGAGGATCAGTCCCGATGGGACCCCCGGCGTGACGCCGACCACGCCCAGGATCGGTCCTGATGGAACGCTCGTTGGAGTGACGCCAGCCACTCCCCGAATTGGTCCTGACGGGACGCTCGTTGGCGTGACACCGGCTACTCCCCAAATCGGTCCTGATGGCACGCTCGTCGGGATGACGACCGCAGCGACTCCTGGTATGGCTCCGGCGATCAGTGCCGGAGCGCGAGTCGCGATGGCATTCGATCCAGGATCAAGCGTGGTCGTCCGCCAGATAGTGCCGGCGGGAGACGACTCCGGAGATATTTATGTTCGCGGCGACTTCACGAGCTATCAGGGCTCGCCCGCCAATGCGCTCATCCGATTGCATGCCGATGGGAGCGTGGCCAATCGCTTCGGACAAGGGTTCGATGGCCACATCTATCGCATCGCCCTTGCCAACACCGGCGGCGGCGAACTCTATGTCTCGGGCGCGTTCACCCATTTCGATGGGCAGCCAGTGCCGCCTTTGGTCCGGCTGACTCGGACCGGCGCATTGGATCCGGCGTTCCGCTTCGCCGGCGACTTCGTGCCTGGCGGAATCGCGGTGGCTGAGGACGGGAGCGGCAAGGTGTACGCAGTCCATAGCGGACCCAGCCTGGACTGTGGGCAGGATCCTCCGTCCAATGCACAGTGTGCGTATGCCCTTCACATCACCCGATTGAACGTTGATGGCAGCGTCGATCCCGCTTTTTCGACGGGACATGGTTTTCCCGGGGACCTGCCGACGACCGGCAATCCTGCGTGGATCCAAGCGCTGGTCCCGATATCGAATGGAACGCTCTCGGTGGGCGGAAGCTTGCGGTCGTATAACGGCGTCGCCGTATCGAGCGTCGTCCGCCTGAATGCCGACGGCACGCTGGATACGACCTTCATGGGCGCCGTCGGCTACACCGCCGCCCCTGTGGTGGAAGTCATCGCACCGGTGGGACAAGGCACCCGCGGCCTCTACATTGGCGGCCGAATCGGCGTGTTGCGTATGCTCGACTCAGGCGCATTCGACCCCGCCTTCCTCGCGGCGGTCCCGATGACCGTCCTTTCGATGGCTCCAGTTCAGGATGGAACGGGCGACCTCTACGTCTCCGGGTTTGCGGACAATCGGATCCGCTTACTCCGCTTCAATCGACATGGCACGATGGTCTCCACCTTTCACGAGCCGATCGTGGATGCCGAAGTGCTCACCATCGTCCCATTGTCGGACGGCACGGGAGACGTGTACATCGGTGGCGCGTTCACGCTGTATAACGGTGTGGCGGTGAACCATCTCGCCCGGGTCCATGCCGACGGCTCCTTGGCCAGTCTGCCCGGAGGACCCTAATAATCCGAACCGCACCGGGCGATGCAGCCGCCCGGCTTCCACGCAGCAAAGAGTTGGCAGCCAGCCTGTGCCGATCTAGTCCCTTCACCGCGCATCGGAATCAGTCGAAGGCCGGCCGAACGCAAGGATCGGCGGATGATGGATGGCGCGTACAGGAGTTGCCGGTGCGTTTCGTCATGACGCCGCCATCGGCCCTTCACCCGGCGAAAGGTCACAATCTTCCTCGTCAGTCGTTGCCGTTTTCGATCTACGTCACTCAACGCCATCACCAGCCAATCCCGTCCAGTGCGGCCGTGGATCCATCTATGCGGCGCACGGGGTGACAGCGGTTGACGCACATCAAAAAAGAGAAGCCCTCCGGGGTTGAGTACCGCCGCCATCCGCCTGATCAGCCGCTGAGCGGCTGCGCGCGAGGGAAGATAATTGAGCACCTCCCCGATTGCCACCACGGCATCACAAGGCCGCAGGACGCGAGGCGTCACCCGGCAACAAAGAAACCGCGCGCGAGGCACCCGGCGGGCAGCCAGCCGAATCATGGCAGGCGATGCATCGATGCCGAGTACGTCAAAGCCGGCTCGCGTAAATTCCCGACTCGACTCCCCGCTTCCACATCCCAAATCCAAGACCAGGCCGCGGGTAATTCCGTGTCGCTGGAGCAGTCTCACAACCAGCCGCGCGGCCATGCCCGCTTCAGTTGAATAGCCTCGGTCATGAATATAAGCCAAGTCTTCCGCATACATGCCGGGACGGTACCGACAAATGACGCTTACAATCAATGGCCGCGTGACTCGCAGACAGCAGACTGATTCGAGTGACTCCTTCGGAATCCCTCAGACCCTGATCTTTGGCAGCGGGATGGTGGATGAGGGACTCCCGCACCCGTCATGGCGGGACACGCATCGAAGGGCCGGCGCTGTCTGGGTAGAAATCGACCGCGAGGCGCGCAAGGGCAAACCGGCACCCTCTGATCACGCTATTTCTGGTCATCCGTTCGACGCCGGCTGGGCGTCGGCGGAGTCACCGGATTGGTGCGCCGGGGAAGCTAGCGGTCCGGCATCATGCACTCATTGACCCCCGCGTACGCACCACACGAAGGTGGGCATGTGCTTTTCCAGCGTGGCTGATCGGCCGGTGCTGAAGTTCACGAACGACGCGTAGGCTCGATCGTCCCGGCGTTCCGTGGCGGACCAGTAGATCGCCGGCTCCACGTTGGCAAAGGGATGATCGGCCGGCAGCTTCACGTCCAGCGCAGACGGGTCCACCAACGTCCGAAGTTCCTGCACCGTGGGGACCCGCCAATCCTTGCCGCCGGCAGACTTGGATGCGCACCGCTGCTGCGCCCGTTCCCAATCGGCCATCTCCAACGCCGGTGATCGTTCCCATATCAACCCGGTCTTGTTGTCCCGCACCGCCTCGCGATTGTACTCATTGCCCAACAAGGTGAACCGAGCGCCCGTGTCGTGAGCGGGAGTCTGGAGCGTGGACTGATCGGCGAACGCGGGGACTATGATGGCCATGCTTGCGGCGACGAATCCGATGCTGAGGAACCGTTGCACGGAGACTGCCCGACCGACTGTTGAGAAGCGCATGAGAACCTCCTCAAGAGCGAGTGTGGAGTGGAGAGTGGAACGTGAAGAGCGAATCCATCCGATACCGAGAAGGGATGCCGGGACTTTCGAGGCGGCCTATCCTAATCGGCGATCGGAGTCCTCGCAATTCACGGAAGGCAAAAACGGTGTAAAACTATCGTAAATTCCCATTGGCAAGGCACCCTGCCGGAGACACCACCCTTCGTTCCTCCCTCATCCCAATACACAGTCCATTGAATTGGACGGCAGACGGAAATGATCGTATAGTCTCCGCCCTATGGGTCTCGATCCAATATCCATTGCCGGCGCGGTGTTCGTCGGCATCGGCGCCGCCTTGACCATGGATCTATGGAATGTGTTCCTGCGGCGTGCCTTCGGCATTTCATCCCTTAACTTCTGTCTCATCGGACGGTGGGTGAGTACCATGCTCACCGGCACCTTTACGCACGCCAGTATCGCCGCAGCCCCGCACCGACCCGGCGAATGTGCGATCGGCTGGACCGGGCACTTCGTGATCAGCGTGGCGTTTGCCCTGGCGCTGATCGTGTCGTTTGGCGGCTGGCTGCAACGTCCCACGTTCCTGCCTGCCTTGCTGGTCGGCGTCGGAACGGTCGTCGTTCCCTATTTCGTGGTGCAACCGGCCCTGGGGCTTGGAATCGCATCAGCCAACACGCCGAACCCGACGCAAGCCCGGCTGAAAAGCTTGATGACCCACACAGCCTTCGGCGTCGGCCTCTATCTTTCTGGGGTGATCTGGAGTTTCTTGATGCAGGCCTAGGGACCGGTGAGACTACTCCTCTTCAATCCCCTTCGCGCTCGTCATGTCGTGCTCCCTTCTCCGCAGCTTGCCACAAAGAGCACGAGAATAAGGCTAGGCCGCTGGCGAACGGCATCTATCGGCAGTAAGCGAGCTCCAGCGCCCCCGAAAAGAGGCGGTCAGTCCACGGGCTACCTCAACCTGACCCGTAAGCCTCTGTTCTAGAACCACTCCGAGGACCACTCCGCGATTACGTCGTGGCGCTGAGGCGGGGTATGATCATGTTCATGAGGACATGGATAGAGGCAGTGCTACGTGGCATGCCAAGGTATCGTTTCCTCCTCGCCTGTACCCCCGTTGTGTGCGGGTTCTTTTTCGTCGCTCCCTGGCCCTCCAACGCTGACGAGATGCGGCTGGCCAGCATCGGCCTGCGAGCAGGCATCACCGGAGCGTCTGTCCTCGGAGAGGAGCAGCAGCAGACGTTTCGGGAATACGATGCAGTAGCTCGGATAGACCTTCCCTGGGGCTGGTATTCGCAGTCTGGCTGGGGGCTGGGCACCAGAGTCCTTGTGAGCGCGGGGGCATTGGACGGCGGAGGAGAAACGGGATTCATCACTTCGCTTATTCCGGCGGTTTCACTCGGCAGTCGCGATGGACGGTTCTCCATCGACGTCGGCATTGGAGGGGCGCTGCTGACCAATCACCAATTCGGACAGCAGAATTTTGGAGGGCCTTTCCAGGTGGCGGCCACCCTCGGTGTCAGCATTCCGGTCTACGGCCCATTTGGCGCCGGCTACCGGTTCCAGCACTATTCCGACGCCGGCCTCTACGGCACCGACAGTCGTGGTGCCGACTTCCATATGATCGAACTGACCTACAGATTCTGAAGGAGTTACCCAATCGCGTGGCCGATTCGATCGCGAGCCATGGAGGAAGTTTTCGGCGTCGGCAAGTACCGGGCAGTCGTTCACCCCTTGTTGATCAGGACATGCGTCGCCTTCTCACCCGCAACGGTTTTGATGGACGTGAAGCCGACGGCATGGAGATTGAGCCCCATAAAGAGGTGCTCGCCTTCTCCCAAGAACACCGGCGATAGGGCCAGGTGGATCTCATCGATCAAGCCGGCGGTCAGGTACTGACGAATCGTGGCCACGCCACCACCAATCCGAACATCTTTACCTTGAGCTGCATCCTTCGCCTTCCTTAAGGCCGACTCGATGCCGTCGGTGACAAAGTAGAAGGTCGTGCCGCCTTCCATCGAAAGCGGCGCGCGTGCATGATGCGTGAGGACAAAGACCGGCGTGTGATACGGCGGATTCTCGCCCCACCAACCCCTCCAGGACTCATCGATCCACGGACCGCGCACCGGTCCGAACATATTCCGGCCCAAGATCCAGGCGCCAAGATTGTCCATCGACTGCGCAGCAAAATCATTATCGATGCCTCGCCGTCCTTCGCCTTCGTCGTTCATCTTCTTGAAGACGTCCGTGTCCACAAGCCAGGCATGCAGTTCCTCTCCTCGAACCCCGAGCGGATGCTGCACATCCTGTCGGGGGCCCGCACCAAATCCATCCAGCGACACCGTAAACGCCGCGACCTTCACCTTTCCCATACAACTCTCCTACGGCATAAGATTCAGGGCGGCGCGCCCAGACTGGAGGTCCGCTGGGACAGAGACGTGATCGTGTACCACCAGCCAGACGCCATCGGATCGTCGGAAGCACCCTGTCCACCGCACCCACAGGTCGCTGATCTGACCGCTCACCAGCCTGCCATTCACGTGGTTGAGGCTATGCACGAAGGCCAACTCGCCGTGCGTCATGATGTGTAGCTCATGTACATCGTAGGCGATGGGGCCCGTGTGTACCGCAAAGAATTGTTGCCAGGCCCGGCGCTTGTTCTCCGTCCCGGCGTATCGCAACGGCGGATCGAGATCGAATGACACGATCTCTGGTGCATAGAGCGACATGGCCGCGTCGATGTCCTTCGCGCGAAGCGCGTTCGTCCAGTCCTCTACGCGCTGCCGAATGTCGGCCTCACCCATGACTGCCTCCTCCCCACGATGATGCTCAGTCAATGCCTACGCGGGAACTGGGGCGATCCCAGGAGAGCGCCCGTGCACAGTGGAAGCGCACCAGGTCGTTCCTCCTGTGTGACCATTATGGAGTTGACCTAGGCTGATAGTCTCCCGTAACCTTCCCTCCCCCAGCATGAGGGTCGTCCGTTTGGCAGCCAGGAGGTTGCCCGTGAGTGCAAGGCGTTCCACCCCCTTCTCCGCATTGCTGTCTTCTCCCGTGAACGTATTTCTCGTCCCGTCGACAGACTGGACAGGAGCGACGCCTCACACCACCGTCAGAGTGCTGCGCTACCGGGCCGAGATTGCATGAAGGGAGCAGGCGGTCATACGAATGGGCCGCTGTGGCGGCACTGCAAAGAGGCCGAAAACATGAACCACCAAAGCGGCATACCCATGCGATCCAGGCGGATACTGCTTGCATGTCTCTTCGCAATGGGCGCAGGCCTGTCATCGACCGCCATGGCCACCGATCTTCCCATTCGAGGAGGTAAGGGCGGCACGGATTTCCGAGCCGAATGCGCGCCAGGCTCCTATCTCATCGGTCTGGAAGGCCGTAACGGAGCGTGGGTCGATCAACTGGCACCCGTCTGCGCTCCATGGCGGTGGGATCTGCGGGCATTTGGCCCGATGGTGACCGGCAGTCTCAAGGGCACGAGTACCGGGGGCGTTTTCAACAAGCTCACTTGCGCGCCCGACCAAGCCATAACCGGCTGGTATCTCTTTCCAGCGATCGGACCGAATCGCAAAGAGCCCACCTATATCAGCGTCATACACGCCCGTTGCGATCGCGTCGAACCTCCGCTCTTGAGCCGAAGAAAAATGAAATATCTTTCCTTTGGCTGTGCCGGCTCATTGGATTGTCTGCGGGGGCTGCCTCGCGAAACTTGGGAAGAATGGTGTCCCCCCGGTGAGCTCGCCGTGGGCATCTACGGACGCGCAGGACTGTTCGTCGATGCCATCGGTTTGATTTGCGGTGATCGTCCAATCGCCCTTGCCCCGCCCGCTTCAACCGTGAATCCACTTGCCAAGGCCCCTCCGCCGCCGCCGGCCGTGGGCATGAATCCGGCCGTCAAGGCGCCTGTCCCGACGGATGACATGTTCACGATCGTCAGCCCGACCAACAACGACCACGTGCCTCCAGAGCAACTCATCATCATGGCAACGGCGCCCAAAGTGGGACGCACCGACGTGACGGAGGTGGAACTGAAATTCCTTGATGCACCTCCCGCTCAGCGCGACTCGTATCCCTACACCACGGTGTTCTCGGTCAACACCCAACAGCTGCTGGAGGGTTATCCGGTCGCTCAGATCGTGACCGGAGGGTACGTCGGACGGTGGCAGGTGCGAGCGCGATCCAGCATGAAGGCAATACCAGGTCCCTGGAGCTTTCCCGTCCAGTTTCAATTGGTAAGGGAGCAATCGGCACCTTCGCAGCCGCCGCCTCCGCCGATGGTCCAGCAGGCTCCGGTGCCGAATTCATCGGTGACGGCACCGCCCGCGACCAGTCCTCCATCGCAGCTGAAACGATCACCCTTCATGGTCCAGCCGCGCGGGGTGGAGGGTGAGCCGGCGGCACCGGCAGAGGCGCCTGCAGCGGAAGAAACGCACTAGGCGAGTCCGGGGCATCACAGCCCGGACGCCATCACGGAGGGATCGATGAAAATCACCGACTGGGCACCGGTGATCTGCGGAATGGTTCTGTCTCTGCCGATGCTCACGGACGCCGCGGAGACGGTCACTCTCCCCACGATTGAGTTGGACCGCCCTCTCCACTTCATCGCAGCGGATGGGAGCGACGTCGTCATGACGCCCGGCGTGTATCAGGTGGCGCGAGGCACCGCGTCAAATCTCATGCTCATGCGCCAGGAGGATCAGCGTGCCATCGAGATTCAAGCCGGCCTCACGAGCTACGGCGGCGTGCTCGATGCGCCGACGGCCTTGCTGATCGCAGAAGACGGTGGGGACGACGAGCTGCATCTGGTGCTGCTCTCACCGGATGGAGAGCATCGTGATGC
>JBDZVU010000151.1:0-3858 GCA_040255845.1 Nitrospiraceae bacterium
CATCGACCGTCCCATAGGCTTCCACCCGCACGCTGTCCTTCCAGACCTGTTGCCCCCCGGCCAGCCGGGTCCGCCCCCCATCGCCTGTTCTGGTATAGACCTTGGTAATGCGCATCGCCCTATCGCCTCCTTAGCGGTGCCTGTCGGCAGCTCCACGGTTCCCTTCGAGGACGGCTCGAAGACACGCGGGACAGAGGCAGTCCTCGAACCGATCCCTGATCCAATCCATCTGGCGATCCGTGACCGAGAGCTGCGCGCACCAGCAGCCGTATTGCCCGCACTCGAAGGACTGCTGGCACGCTTCGCAAATTTTGGTGACCGGACCTCTCAAGTCGACCCCTCCGAGCGCTCAATTCCGAGCGGCGGCTCAGAGCGGCACATCGAAATTCACTCTCACGCCGCCGAACACCGATCGGATCGGAGTACCGAAGAAAAGCACTTCCTCGTACTGCTCGTTAAAGATGTTGTCCGCGCGCCCATAGATCTGCACGTTGCGCGTCACATCATAGGTCACGGAGGCGTTCCACACATAGAACGAGGGCACCGACTGCCGATTGTTGACGTCGTTAAACCGCTGCCCGACGAACCGTCCTTCGACGTTCAACCGGAGCGCCTCGATGGGCTGATAGCTGATAATCGTGGACCACTGATTGAGCGGCCACTTCGGAAGCCGCAAATCGCCCGGCGCCGCTAGATTGTCCGTGCTGGTCCTCGTGTACTGGAACTGCACGTCGAGACTCTTGGCCCAGGGCAGATCCCGGATGACCTGCACGCGTGCGCTGGCCTCTATACCTTCGGATCTGGACGAGCCGATATTCTGAGCGCAAAATCCGAACAACGTGAATCCACAAGATACCGGATCGAAGACGGACAAAATCAGGTTTTGATACCGCGTCCAAAAATACCCGGCGCTCAAGAGCACGCGATCATGGAACAGTGATTGATCCACGGCGACGTCCAAGCCCTTGCTCTTTTCAGGCTCCAGGTTCGGATTGCCGAAGTCCGGAAAGTACAATTGATTAATGGTTGGCGCTCGAAACCCGGTCCCGTAGCTGCCCCGCAGTTTGGTCCCGGTCTCTTTGTGGAGATAGCCAGCTGTAAACCGGTACGTCGTGGCGCTGCCGAATGCATTGTATTCGTCTTGCCGGATACCGGCCGTGCCGAAGACACGATCCCACAGGTTGAGCCTCGCTTCGGCGAATCCGGCATGGCTGCTGATGATTTTCGTGGGCAGCGTGGTGGTCCCGTTCAGAATATCGAGGTTCTCGCCGAGTTGTTCGCGGAACTGATAGCCTGCCGTGAGGGCGAGCGGCTTGGCGACTTGGAAATCGTGTTGCCATTCGAGACGATTGCTGGTGGTGCTGATCTCCGAGTTCAGCGCAAACGGAACGGCGACCGCTCCCGTCACCAAGTCCCGCTCGACCGTGCCGGATGTCGTCACGAAATTGTCCGTGGCCCGCGCGAGCGTGAGCCGTTGCGACCACCAATTGGTGATCGGCTGCGCGTAGCTGCCGGTGAACACATACTGCTTGTTCGTCGTCTTCGCACCCAGGACGTCCGCAGGGTTTCCAGTGAAGGTGGTGCCGTCGAGGTTGGTAATACCCTCCATCCAGCGGAAGCTGAACTGCAACCGCCCGTCTTTCGGCAGATCCGCCCCCAGGTTCACCGATCCCTGCCAGTTATGAAAGCCGTCCCGCTCCGACGCGCCCCGCCGGTAATTGATAGCGGAAAAGTTGGCCGTATCCCATCGTGTCAGCGCGGCCGCCACGTCGATGGGACCTTTCTTGCCAGCCATGCTCGCCCCCTCCCGGATCGTGTTGAAAGACCCGTACTCGGCGAAGGCGCCGATGGTGGGCGTCTCCCGTCCGCGCTTCGTCGTAATATTGATGACGCCGCCCATCGCATCGGATCCCCACATCATCCCTTGACTGCCACGGAGAATTTCAATCCGTTCGATGTTGTCGCTGGTCAAGTTGGCAAAGTTGTAGGTACCGATGGTCGCGCTGTTCACGATGGCGCCGTCAATGAGGACCAGCGTCTGTTCGGGCGTGCCGCCACGCATCCGCACGTCGACCGCCGTGCCCGGTCCGCCGCTTTGGAAGACGGCCATGCCCTGCGCCCACCGTAGTGCTTCGGCCACCGTTCTGACCTTGCGCTGCTCCATTTGTTCGCCGGTGATGATTTCGACGGCGCTGGTAACCTGCCGCACCGGCACTTCGGTTTTCGTGGCGCTGATCACGACGTCTTTCGTCTCGACGATGTCCTCGGATTCGGCTCGCACGGGAAGGGGAACTGCAAGGGCAGCCGCCGCAGCGGCCGCGAATAGACCCAGGACGACACAGGCACCATGACGCACGAGACACCTCCCTTATGCTCGAAGGGGTGAGTTGAGTCGGCACGTCAGCTGGGTCTCCTGACTTGCGGATCGCGGCCCGCTCTGCGCCTTCCCACGCAACCATGCGCGCAGTGGCTCTTGCAGAGGGCTCCCCGCTTACAGTGGCGGCACCGTGACGGATTTACACCGTCTTCCCCGGCACTGACGCGTTGTGCTCTAGAACTCCTCCACCAACCTCTTGAAACGTACCCTTGTGTTGCCCAGCAGGCGGACCGGGTACGGATCCGTCCTGCTCAATTCACGCGGGCCCGGCCCGGCACCGTGATGCGGGGCAGACCCGATATCGGATGCGCGTCCACGAGAATCTCGCAGCCATAGACGCGACGGAGGACGTCGGCAGACAGGACGTGCTCAGGAGATCCGCTCGCGGCGATGCCATGCTCGTGCAACAGCAGCAGCCGGTCACAATACTGGCTCGCCAGATTGAGATCGTGCGAGACCATGACGATGGTGAAACCTTGCGTCTCGTTCACCCGGCGCAACAGCGCGCAGATGTCGATTTGATGCTGCAGGTCCAAATGCGCAGTCGGCTCATCCAATAGGAGGATGCGCGGGCCTTGGGCCAAGGCTCGGGCGATGACGACGCGCTGCCATTCGCCGCCCGACAACGTATCGATGGATCGATCGGCGAGATGGCTGATGCCCGTATCGGCCAGCGCACACCACGCAATCCGATGATCGTCCTCGCTCTCCCAGCCTGCGCCCGCCACCGAGGCGAACAGTCCGGTTGCCTTGCGATGGGGGAATCGGCCCATGAGTACCGTCTCGAGGACCGAGAAGGCAAAGGCCGGACGACCCTCTTGGGGGACCATGGCCACGATCCTGGCGACGCCGGACGGATTCAGCGTCGCCAAGTCCTCGCCGAACAGGCGGATGACGCCGGACTGCGGGCGTGCCAGACGCCCCATCAGGTTCAAGAGCGAGGTTTTTCCCGCCCCGTTGGGGCCGATCACACCGACAAACTCTCCAGGAGCCACGGTGAAGTTCACGTTTTCCAGCACCCATGGCTGCCGCGCGGAATGGCGAAAATTCACCGCGGATACTTGATAAGCGTGGGCAGTCATTGGACGAAAACCCGCTTCCGTGACATCAGCAGGTAGAGAAAGAAGGGGCCGCCGCCCAACGCCGTCACGATGCCGACCGGAATCTCCACGGGCGCCATAATCGTGCGCGACACCGTATCGGCCGCCATGAGAAAGATCGCGCCCGCCGCACAGGACGCCGGCAGCAGGACCCGATGATCCGGCCCGATGACCATGCGCACCGCGTGCGGGATGAGCATCCCGATGAATCCAATCATGCCGCTGATCGATACGACGGCGCCGGTCAATAAGGCGGTCACAACGAATGCGCGCCGCTTCACCTGCTCCACATCGAGCCCAAGCGACCGCGCCGTCTGTTCCCCCATGGACAACAGATTGAACGGGCCGGCGAGCCGCGCGAGCGCGACGCATCCCACGATG
>JBDZVU010000002.1:0-130239 GCA_040255845.1 Nitrospiraceae bacterium
TCAGGCGGAGGATCTCATCCAACGGGTCGCCGTTCGTAAAATCCAGCGCCACGTCGGCCCCGAAATGCCGTGCCATCTGCAGTCGCTTTGGCACTCCATCCACCGCAATGATGAGTCCCGCGCCCAACAAGCGAGACCCGGCCGTCGCCATCAGGCCGACCGGTCCCTGCGCGAAGATTGCAACGCTTCCGCCCAATGGAATGGCGGCATGCTCGGCCCCCATGAATCCGGTCGACATCATGTCGGCGGTGTAGACCGCGCTTTCCTCCGCCACCCCGGGCGGGATCGGAACGACGTTCGCCTCGGCGTCATTCACGTGAAAGTATTCGGCGAAGGATCCATCCTTGATGTTGGCGAACTTCCACCCGCCCAGCATCTGTTGGCATTGAGAAGCGTAGCCCCGAAGGCAGTTGTCGCACTTGTAACAGGGAGTGACGGCATTCACGGCCACCCGATCCCCTTCTCTGAGCCCCTTGACCGCGCTCCCAAGCTTATAGATCACCCCTACCGCTTCGTGCCCAAGGGTCAGATCTTTCCTCTCGCCGATCCCTCCCGCGACAGTATGGACGTCCGACGTACAGACCAACGCGTGCGTCGTTCTGATCACCGCGTCACTTGGGCCGGGATCCGGTATGGGTTTCTCCATGAATGCGACGTGGCCGACGCTCTTCATGACGAACGCTTTCATCATCCTGCCCATATCGGCTCTCTTGACCGGTTGAACTCGCCGGTCCATGCCATGACTGGCAAAAGAACGGCTGAGATGTGGGGTTGCGCTGGCCGCCTAGGGTCCTTGTTTCAAAAGAGGCGCTCGTTCAGGGGCAAGCTGGGCATGTCCAGAGGGCTGTCCCGTCGCTCTATTCTGGAGATAGTAGAAGAAATCGGAGGTGACCGCTCCGTCTCAATCACACACAACGCGCGACCGTGATTCTCTTCACAAGGCGATGGGTGTTCGTGGTCTCAGCCGCATCCCGAGTCCAATGGACTATATCCATCTCGGGGAATCCGGCTAACCGGTGACTCCCCCAGAATCCGGATCCAGGACCCTTGGGTGGACGGACGTCAATGACTGTACTGAGGGCAATGGCATCGGGCAGCGGCGCAGGTGCCGATGCTCGCGCGAGGTTGGCGTAAGAAACTCGGGGGGAGGTCAGGTGCGGAGGGCGTCAGCTGGTGATCTGTTGCGCAGCATGATAGGAGCTGCGCACGAGGGGCCCGGATTCCACATGGTGAAACCCCAACCGGATCCCCTCTTCCTTCAGCGCGGCGAATTCCGACGGGTCGTAGAATCGTGCCACAGGGAGATGGCGTGGTGTCGGCTGCAAGTACTGCCCAATGGTCAGGATGTCGCAACCGGCGCCTCGCAGGTCTTGCATGACCTCGCGCGCCTCGTCCAGTGATTCCCCCATCCCAAGGATGAGCCCGGACTTGGTGGTCAGGCCGCGGTCCTTCGCGCGTCCAAGAAGTTCAAGCGATCGTTGATATTTGCCTTGCGGCCGGAGCACCGGGAACAACCGACGAACGGTTTCGATGTTGTGGTTGAGGATTTCGGGTCTCTCAACGCACACGCGTGCCAGCGCCTCTTCGTTGCCTTCAAAATCAGGAATCAACACTTCAATCGTGCAGCATGGGTTCTCACGTCTGGTATGGCGGATGGTGTCCGCGAAGATGCCGGCGCCTCCGTCGGGCAACTCGTCGCGATTGACCGAGGTGATGACCACATGGCGGAGATTCAAGGCGCGGACTGCTTCAGCGACTCGCCGAGGTTCGTCCGTATCCAGGCCCTGCGGGCGGCCGGTTTCCACGGAACAATAGTGGCAGCGTCTGGTGCAGATATCCCCCAGGATCAGGAAGGTGGCCGTCCGGGCGTTCCAGCATTCCCATCGGTTGGGGCAGCGTGCTTCCTCGCAGATGGTATGCAGCGTGAGACGTTTCAGCGTCTGCTGGATGTCCAGATAGTCCGGTCCGGTGGTGGCGGACACTTTGAACCACGGAGGGAGCCGTGGCCGTGAGCGGAGTTGTTCAGGCGGGATCAGAGGCATAGGCCTAGCTGCCCGTCGTCCCAAGCCTGAGCCACTGCCTCACTCGCGGCCAGAAGCCTTCGAGGCGAGGCTGCGGAGGATCGGGAAATTCGATCCATCCTTCCTGTGAACCAAGGTACGTTCCGTCTCGAAAACTGCGTTGTGCTCTCAACTGCCGGTATCCCTCCGCTTGGAGCGTGGAAATGAGAGATCTGAGCGCCTCTTCCGTCGTGGCGCAGGGGCCGGTCACGACACGGACGCGCTCATAGTGGAGGACGGCCCTGACCCCCGCCGATTCCACCGGCTCGAATTCCACGGGACGGCTGAAGCCGCGCTCATACACATCGAATCCGGCCACTTGATACTTATCCATGGCACAGTCCCATCGGCTCCGCTAGGTCATGGCCCGATAGACCGCCACCAAGTCGCTCAAGGCCCGTGTCTTATTCCTGAGCGCGGCCCGTTCGGCCCCAATCTGTTCCGCGAGGGCCCGGTCCGCGGGCCCGGTTCGCATGCAGGACGTTCCCAGCGTCAGGATGCGGTCACACTCTTCCGCCAAGTTTTTCTGCACCACTGGGTTGACGGAGATGATTGCCATCAGTTCGTTCCGCGTCGTCGTGAGATGCTGGTGGAGGTCCGCATCGGGGTAGCTTCTGCGCGCGGCGTCATTAAAGCAGCGGTCCAAGTACTGATCCAAGAACACATACAGCCGGACCAGTGCCGCGGCGACGTCGAGATACGTCCGTTCGGATATCATCGTGTGTGAGACCTACACCAACACTTTCACTTCGTCGCCTTCGACTTTGACTTGATATACCACTACCTTGGCGGCCGGATTCTTCAGGCACTCGCCCGTGGCGAGATTGAATTGCCATCCATGCCAAGGGCACGTCACCACGCTGCCCTCCACCTCACCTTCACCCAGCGGCCCCCCGCGGTGGACGCAGGTGTTGTCGACGGCGTGGAACGTTCCGTCCACGTTGAACACCGCAACCGACTTCCCGTTGATTTCCGCCACCATGCCCTGTCCTGGCTTCACGTCGCCCGTTCCAGCGATGCGCACGAACTCGCCCATACTCGCCCCCTTCACGATGATGGATTACGACCCGGCCTGAAACGGCTGCTTGATTTTTTTCAGCAGGCTTTCGATCGGCGCGGCGCCTTGTGCGCTGCCGCCCAGCGCCTGCACGACCTTATTGGCGATCTCGCGGAAGGCCGCCGCCTGAGGCGACGCCGGATTGGCGACTACGATCGGATGCCCGGTGTCACCCCCGTCTCTGATGGCGGGATCGATGGGAATCCGGCCCAGAAACGGCACGCCGAGTTTCTCCGCGGCCCGCTCGCCACCGCCATGCGAAAAAATTTCGGTCCGCTCGCCGCAATGCCCGCACACGAAGTAGCTCATGTTCTCAACGATTCCCAGCAACGGCACGTTCACCTTCTGGAACATCGCGATGCCTTTACGGACATCATATAACGCCACCTCCTGGGGCGTCGTCACCGTAATCGCGCCCGCCAAAGGCACCATCTGCGACAACGACAGCTGGACGTCTCCCGTTCCCGGCGGCAAGTCGATGAGGAGATAGTCCAGATCCCCCCACAAGACGTCGCGAAAGAAGGCTTGCAGGTATTGATGCACCATCGGGCCGCGCCACACAAGCGGGGTGTCCTCGGGAACCAAGAACGCCATGGAGATGAGCTTGACCCCATGACTTTCGACCGGAAGGATTTTCCCGTCCTTCTGCTCCGGCCCGGCGGTGCTGCCCATCATCATCGGGATATTGGGCCCGTAGAGATCCGCGTCCAGCAAGCCGACTTTAGCGCCGGTCAATGCCAACGCACAGGCCAGGTTGGCCGCGACCGTGGATTTGCCCACGCCGCCTTTGCCGCTGCTGATGGCGATCACATGCTTGACGTCGGGGATCAGCTGACGGCCCTGAGAAGGGGCCCCGCTGGTCGCGTGCTCGTCGGCCATAGATTCCTCCGCTGTATGAATTTGCGGCTGAAGCGGGCTTCAGCCGCAACGATGTAGGCTTTCCAGCATCATACGGGATGCAGGTGGGGAAAGGAAATGGTCCGGTCGGCCCCCCGAAGGGCCCGACCGACCAGAAACAGTCGCTCAGAAGACGGACGGGTCCAGGCGCCGAAGGTTCGTCGCCAGCCCGACGAGCGAGAGCGTATAGATGATCCATTTCGACGGGTCGAAGTTATACCACTTGGGGCCGTTGCGATAATCGCGGGCGTAGGTGTGGTGATAATTGTGATAGCCCTCGCCGAAACTGACGAACGAAATCAGCCAACTGTCGCGGCTGCTGTCTTTTGTGCCGTGCGGCTGGGAGCCGATCATGTGGCACAGCGAGTTGATCGTGAACGTCGAATTGAGCACCATGAACATGCGCAGCAGGCCGCCCATCAAGAGAGCGCTGACGCCCCCCATCCAGCCGCCGTGCCACCAGACGCCCAACGAAAACGGAATCAACAGGCCGGACAGGACGATCGCCCAGTAGTAGCGGTGTTGCCACATGATGACGGGATCGCGCCGCAGCCGGATCTCGTATTTCTCGGTGCGGTGCGGCGTTTCGTAGAACAGCCATCCGCAATGGCTGTGCCAGAATCCTTTCGTAACGTTGTAGGGGTCTTCCTCGGTATCGGTGCGGGCGTGATGGCGGATATGATCCGCGCCCCAAATGAGCGCGCTATTCTGCAGGGCCCAGCCGCCGGCGATGAGCAGCACCCGCTTGACCCAGTCCGGACAGTCGAAGCTTTGGTGCGAGACGAGGCGATGGTAGCCCACGGTGATGCCCATTCCTGTCACGATGTACATGACGACAAACAACGTCCAGTCGAAGAGCGTGAAGCCGATGTAATAGCCGTACATTGGGATGCCGATCAGGGTCGCGGCGGCGACCACGGAGAACAGGCCCAGTGTCCACCAGGATAGTGCGGGTTTCGCTGGCACGATCATTCATCCTCCCGATACAAGTCATCATAGGTCCACCTCGTACAACATCCGGTGAACAGCAGTTGGATGAACGCATGGTAACGGATGAGGCTGATTTTTTCAACGAAATCTTGAGCTTAGATCGTGCTCATCGAGCTTGCCGGCGTGTATACTGACTTACAGAGCGACGTATGACTTCCTCGACCATGTCTCTGGAACCTGCCATTCTGCGCATCGGTCAGCAGCTGGCCCAGCTGTCTGCCGGCCTCTCCCCGACCCTTTTCGAAGGCCGCTGGTGGTCGCAATCTGCCATCCAGTTCGCGATGAAGGATCCTGCCTTCAAAACCCGGCTCTTTCGGTTCATCGATGTGCTGCCGGCAATTGCGGATGACGCGCGGGTCTTGTCCCTGGCTGAGGAATACTTTGGTGATCTCGGCCGCGACCTCTTTGGCGTTCACCTGGGGCTGCGCATGCTTGGCGCGACCGGCGTGGGCGCCCGGCTGGCCGGGAAGGCGATCAGAACGCAGGTCGAGCAGATGGCCCGCACGTTTATCGCCGGTGCGAACGCCGAGGAGGCGGTGCCGGTCCTGGCTGAGCTTTGGAAGCAGGGACGTGCTTGGTCCGTCGATTTGCTGGGCGAGGCGACCATCAGCGAGCGTGAGGCCGATCAGTACCGTGACCACTGTCTGCAGGCGCTGACCGCCTTGGCCGGGGCCGCGGCCGCGTGGCCGGAGACCTCACGTCTGGAGCGCGATCATCTTGGGCCGTTGCCTCGCGTCCAATTGTCGTTGAAGGTGTCGGCGCTCACCCCACATTTGGACCCGGCGGATCCCGACGGCGTCTATCGCCGCGTCGCCGACCGGCTCCGTCCGCTGGTGGATCTCGCCGCATCGCTGCCGGCCGGGCTCATCTTCGACATGGAACAGGCGGACACCAAAGACCTCGTCCTGAGCGTGTTTACCCGCCTGTTCTCCGAGGCGCCCTACCGGGGGTTTCCCTATGCCGGCCTGGCGCTCCAGGCCTACCACCGCGACACTGAGAACGACGTCGCCACTTTGATCCATTGGACACGGGGTCGAGGCGCGCCGATCACCATTCGACTGGTGAAAGGCGCCTACTGGGACGCGGACAGCGTGCGGTATCGTCAAGCCGGGTGGCCGCTGCCCCTGTACGCGCACAAGGCGGAGACTGACGCCTGCTACGAACGACTCATCGCCCAGCTTCTCGACTCGAAGGACATCGTGCGTCCGGCGTTCGGGACGCACAACCTTCGCACGCTGGCCGTGGTGGAGGCGATCGCCGAGGCACGCAGGCTGACTCCCGACGCGCTGGAGTATCAGATGATTTTCGGGATGGCGGAGCCCTTTCAGCAGGCCATGGTCAAACGGGGGCGCCGGGTTCGGCTGTATACGCCGGTGGGTCAATTGTTGCCCGGCATGGCCTACTTGGTCCGGCGTCTGCTCGAGAACACCTCCAACGAATCCTTTCTGCGCAAGGAATATGTCGAGTCGCAACCGCTCGAACACCTCTTGGCGCCTCCCGTGGTCCCCCCCGTGGATGCCGGGTCCGAAACGGCGGCACCGGCATTTGAGAACGAGCCGCACAGCGATTTCTCCCGCGCCGAAATTCGCCGGGCGATGCACGAGGCCATTGCAGAAGTGCGTGGTCGGCTGGGAAACGAGTGGGAGCCGGGTTCCGGCGAGAGCCCTATGGGCGGGCCGTGGCTGGTGTCCCGCAATCCAGCACGCCCGGATGAAGTGGTGGCGCGCGTGCGCGGCGCCACAGCCGAGGATGCACGACGAGCCATCGACCTCGCCGGTCGTTCGGCCGAGGCCTGGGGCCGGCGTCCGGCCCGTGAGCGAGCGGAGGTCCTTCGACGGGCGGCGGACTTGATGGCGGGCCGGCGGTACGAGATCGCAGCCTGGGAGATCGCCGAAGTCGGGAAGCCCTGGCGCGAAGCCGATGCCGATGTGGCGGAAGCCATCGATTTCCTCCGATTTTATGCCGACGAAATGTGCCGTTTGGGGGAGCCTCGCCGGCTAGGCCATCGTCCCGGAGAACTGAATCAGCGTCTGTACGGCCCCCGGGGGGTGACCGTCGTCATCGCGCCTTGGAATTTTCCCCTGGCCATTCCCACCGGAATGGTGTCCGCGGCGCTGGTGACCGGCAACCCGGTGGTATTCAAACCTTCGGAGCGCTCACCGCTCCTCGGTCGCCTGCTCACGGAAGTGCTGCTCGAGGCCGGTGTGCCCGCGGGCGTGCTGACGTGCCTGCCAGGAGGGCCCGAGATCGGCCAGGCGCTGGTGTCGCATCCACAGGTGGCGACGATCGCCTTTACCGGATCAAAGGCGGTCGGGCTACGACTGTTGGAGGAGACGGCGCGGGTCCTACCCGGACAACGGATGGTGAAGCGGGTGTTGGCCGAAATGGGGGGGAAGAACGCGATCATCGTCGACGAGACGGCCGATCTCGACGAGGCGATTACCGGTATCATCGCGTCGTTCACCGGCTATGCGGGGCAGAAATGCTCGGCGTGCTCCCGTGTCATCGTGCATCGCGCCATCTCCGAACCGTTCCTTGCGCGATTGAAAGAGGCGGTGCTGAGCCTGGAGATTGGAGATCCCTGTGAGCCCGGGACGCAGCTCGGTCCGGTGATCGATGCGCGGGCGCAGCGAAGCATCGCCGAGTTCATCGCCATCGGCCGCCGAGAAGGCCGCCTGTTGATCGAGCGGACCGTGGATCGCCCGGGCTATTTCGTAGGGCCGGTGGTCTTCACCGAGATCCAGCCGCATCACCGGTTGGCGCAGGAAGAGATCTTCGGGCCCGTTCTGTCCGTGATGACGGCGGAGGACTTTGCCGCTGCGCTGGAGATTGCGAACGCGACCGACTATGCGTTGACGGGCGGCGTCTACGCGCGGAGCCCGGCGAATTTGGCACTGGCGAGGGAGCGTTTCGACGTGGGAAATCTTTACCTGAACCGCCCGATCACGGGGGCGCTCGTCAGCCGCCAACCCTTTGGGGGACACCGCTTTTCAGGGGTGGGCGCGAAAGCCGGAGGGGACGAGTATCTCGCGCAATTCATGGTGTCCCGCGTCATTAGCGAAAACACCCTCCGCCGGGGGTTCGACGCGGCTGAGTAGTTCCTTCGAAGGCTTGACGTCGTACTCCTCCAATTCTTCGGATACCTCGGTCACGACGCCGCGGTCCTCTTTGGCCGCCGATAATTCCTGGCGCTCGGTGTATTTGACAAGCCCGACGCCTTTGGCAAACCACGCCGTCATCACATCGCTTCCCATCGCCGAGCGCTTGCTCCCGGAGAGGTGGATGCGCATGGTCATGCGGGCTTCCACTTTGATCGCCTCCTGGAATGTTCCGGCCGGCACCGTTACCGTCTCCCGGCCGACGATGCTGGTCCACCCGCGCACGTCGACTTTCTCATCTCGGCCGTCCCGGTCCATATCCGTGCCGAAGTCGAGCCCCGTTCGGTCGAACTGTTGGAACGACGAAGGCACGGTGAGCGGGAAACGCACGATTTGGTAGGGCACGATCTGTTTTTCAAGCGGGGTGCCGGGATCCGAGCCGTAGTAGACGATTCCCACGACGTCTCGGCGATAGAAGCTGTCAGAGGGGCCATGATTGCCGGGATTGGTGTCGTGGAACACCGTGACGGCGACCCCCTTCAGCGTCTTGGTGCCCGTGACCGTCGAGACGTTCGTGAAAAGTTTGTGATCAATGGTCTGGAGCGGTCCTTCCGTAATTTGCCCTCGATAGGACCACCTGTTGCCCACGGCATCAGGAAAGTAGTCCGCCGATTGGGAAATCGTCATGACCTCTTCGGCCCGTGCAGCGGTCGCACCGCATGCCAGAGTCAGGACGATTGCGAAGATCCAGCCCCATGCCGCCGAACGACGCAATGCCATAGCTGCCCCTTTCCTGCAATGATTACGACCGTACCATAGGAATCCCGAGAGCGGCAAGAATGCTGTCTGCTGGACGGAGACTTGCCTTCACCTATTCCGCAGCCGATAATCGCGACCCATGTCGGAACAGGCCCATGTCAGCCCATCGACGCCGCAGCCGGCTGCAGCGGGGGCGGTGCTCGTCACAGGCGGCTCCGGCACCATCGGCCGAGGCATCTGCCTGGCGTTTGCCCGGGCTGGTTGGCAGGTCGGCGTGCACTATTGGCGGAACAAGGCCGCGGCGGAAAGCGTCCTGGCCGCGGTCTACTCGGCAGGAGGCACGGGCGCCCTGTACCAGGCCGATATCCGGGATCGGGATTCCGTCCAGCGCATGGTGCGGCAGCAGGGCGGAGAGGCCGACGGACCACTGGTACTCGTCTGCAACGCGGGCGTCGCCGCGGGGGCGTTGGTCGTGCGGCAGCGGGAGGACCAGTGGACGGACGTCGTGGCCACCAATCTGTCTGGGACGTTTCATTGTCTGCAGGCGATGGCCCCCATGCTGATCCGGCGAGGAGGCGGTTCGATCGTGGTGATCGGATCGCATGCCGGCCACGGCGGAGCCGCGGGACAGAGCGCCTATGCCGCATCGAAGGCGGGCCTCGTCGGATTGGTGAGAAGTGCTGCGCTGGAATGGGGGCCGTCCAACGTCCGCGTCAATCTCCTGTTGCCTGGATGGCATCACAGTCCGCTGTCGGAAAGCGCGATGCCCGGGCAGTGGGCCGACCATGCGCTCGATCGGCCACCGTCGTTGGAAGAGGTCTCCAGGACGGTCGTCTATCTGGCCCAACTCCGTGACATCAGCGGGCAGGTGTGGAACTGCGACAGCCGGCAGTACGGATCCTGACCATGCTGTCCCCTCGGTTCGCATTGCCGCCACCCGCGGACGAAGGAGCGTCGAGATGAAGCGGGCGGTCTTTGTGACTGGGACGGATACCGGCGTGGGAAAGACGGTGGTAACGGCCGCGCTCGCGCGCTGTCTGCGCCGTGGAGGCATCGACGTGGGGGTCATGAAGCCAGTGGAGACCGGTGTGCCCGTTGTCGATTCGTGTCAGTCCGACGCGGTCCGGCTGAGAGAGGCGGCTGGCACGGCTGATCCACTGACTCTCATCCGTCCGTACGCATTTCCCCACCCGGTGGCTCCGCTGTATGCGGCCCGCCTTGCCCGCCGTCCGATCAGTCTGACGCGCATGACGAAGGCCCTGCGGGTGCTCGGAAATCGTCACACGGTGATGCTGATCGAAGGCGTGGGGGGTCCCTGCGTCCCGGTGACGCGGAGGGCCGATGTCCTCGATCTCATCGTGAGGTGGAAGCTGCCGGTACTCGTGATCGGACGTGCCGGGCTCGGTGGAATCAACCAGGCGCGGTTGGCGATCGAGGCGCTCGAGAGACGAAACATCAACGTGATGGCGCTCGTGCTCAACGAGCCTGAGCGATGCCGCGGCACGCAGGCGCGCCGCCAACAGATCTCCACCGTGGCGTTGCTGAAGGAACGTCTCGGAGTGCCCGTCATGGGCCCGCTCCCGTACGCCGGCACGCTTGACGGGCGATGGAGCGGACGTTTGGACAGGCTCTCTCGCAGCGTGGTCATCCGAACGCTCGCCTCCCGCCTGCTTGCGTAAGGCCGAGCAATTCACGGGCTGCGCGCTGGATGTCCGGCGCATTGGCCACCGCAGAAATGACCGCGATCCCGTCGGCCCCGGCGTCCAGCACGCGGGCGACGTGGTCCTGTTGAATGCCTCCGATGGCGTAGATCGGGAGACGCGTCAAGCCCCGAGCCAGGCGCAGTCCTTCGACCCCCACGACGGCGTCGTGGTCCTTTTTGGACAACGGTTTGAATATCGGACCGAACCCGATGTAGTCGGGTTGGAGCCGCTCCGCCTCCCGGACCTGTTCGGCGGTGTGGGTTGAAAGACCGATCAGTTTGCCGGGTCCCATGACGCGTCTGGCCTCGGCATAGGGCAAGTCGCTCTGGCCGAGGTGGACGCCGTCGGCCTCCACCGCCAAGGCCAGATCGCAGCGGTCGTTCACGATAAAGGTGGCACCGACGTCGGCGGCGAGCCGCCGAAGTGGAAGGGCGGCGGCATACGCGGCATTCATCGCGTCCGTTTTGTTGCGGTATTGAAAGAGCCGGGCTCCCGCCTTGGCGGCTTCCCGCAATACCGTGGCCAGCGCGTCTTCACCTGAGACGGACGGATCCAGAATGACATAGAGTTCAGACAGGCGTCGACTGGTCATGGCGGCATTCTAGACCGGCACGGCGGACAATTCTAGGAAGCGGACTGCGGAAGGCTCATGCGCTCAGGAGCTTTAGCCTGCCAAAAAACGTTCGAGGAAGGTCGTGGAGACGTGGCCTTTTTGAAAGTCGGGGTCGTCCAGGATGCGGCGGTGGAGCGGAATCGTGGTCTTGATGCCCTCGATGACGAATTCGTTGAGCGCTCTCCGCATCCGCGCCATGGATTCCTGGCGGTCCCGCCCATGCGTGATCAACTTGGCGATCATCGAATCGTAGTGTGGAACGACCACGGCCCCGGACTCCATGGCGGAGTCCACGCGGATGCCGAAGCCGCCTGGCGGGCAGTATTTCGTAATCTGCCCGGGGGACGGCGTAAACTTTTCCGGATCCTCCGCATTGATCCGGCATTCCAGACTATGCCCGTTGAGCACGACGTCCTGTTGCCGGATGGCGAGGGGATGGCCTGCAGCCAGACGGATCTGCTCCTTGATGAGATCGATGCCGGTGACCATCTCGGTGATCGGGTGTTCCACCTGGATGCGGGTGTTGACTTCCATGAAGAAAAAATTGCGGTCCTTGTCGAGCAGGAACTCGACGGTCCCGACGTTGCGGTAATGCACGGCCTTGACGGCTTCGACGGCCACGCGGCCGATTTCACGCCGCAGTTTGTCATCGACGGCCGGTGAAGGCGTTTCCTCCACTAGCTTTTGGTGGCGTCGCTGGATGGAGCAGTCCCGTTCGCCCAGATGGATGACGTGACCGCGATGGTCGGCGAGCACCTGCACTTCGATATGGCGCGGTTCGAGGAAGTACCGCTCCAGGTATACGCCTTCATTGCCGAACGTCGACTTCGCCTCCGCCTGGGCGGCCTGGAACGCCCGCCCCAAGTCTTCGGCCTTGTTGACGACGCGCATCCCCCGCCCTCCCCCGCCGGCGGTGGCTTTGATGATGACTGGAAACCCGATTTTCTGGGCGGCCTGCAGCGCCTCTTCCTCGCTGCGCAATTCGCCGGGACTCCCGGGGGTGACCGGCAGCCCGCGCCGCGCCACGATCTCACGAGCCTTGGCTTTGTCGCCCATCAAGGCGATGTTTTCCGATGTCGGCCCGATGAATTTCATGCCGATGGATTCGCACACTTCGGCGAAGTGGGCGTTCTCGGACAAAAAGCCGTAACCGGGGTGGATGGCGTCTGCGCCCGTGATTTCGGCGGCGCTCAACACGTTCGGGATGTTCCGATAGCTGAGGGCCGCTTCCGGGGGACCGACGCACACTTTTTCGTCGGCGGCCCGCACGTGCATTCCGGCGGCGTCCGCTTCGGAATGGATCGCGACGGTTTTGATCCCGAGTTCCTTGCACGCGCGAATCACCCGCAGGGCGATTTCACCGCGATTGGCGACGAGCACTTTCTTAAACACGTGCGAACTCCAGTGCGGCAGCGACGGTCATCGAGCGGGTTGCGGGATGTTCACAAGCCAGCTGGCGGACTTGCTCATCATGCTGCTAGGCGGTGGCTTTGGGATCGATGAGGAACAGCGCTTGCCCATACTCGACGGATTTGGTGCTTTCAGCCAAGATCTTGACGATCTTGCCGTCGGTCTCGGATTCGATTTCGTTCATGAGCTTCATAGCCTCGACGATGCACAGCACCTGGCCTTTCTTCACGAAATCGCCTTCCTCCACGTAGGGATCGGCATCGGGCGACGGTGACCGGTAGAAGGTTCCGACAATGGGCGAGGTGATGGTGACCAAGCCGCTCGTGTCTTCTTGAGGCGGACTGGCCGCCGGCGCCGCCTGCGGCCCGGCGTGAACGGCCGCCGTGAGGGGTTCCTGGACCGAAGCGGAGACGGTTTTCACGCCCACCTCATGACGGACACGGATACGCACGCCTTCACGCTCCAGTTCCAGTTCGGTCAGATTGTTCTTCCGGAGGAGATCGATCAATTCCTGGATCTGCTTGGTCTGGTGGCTCGTCAGCAGACCCTCGGAGATGGGCGGTGACCCGCTGAACGTTTGCGGCAGAATGATCGGGCGTTTCTTCCGTCTCCCGGAGCGGCGGGGGCTCACCGGACACGCTCCACGTAGGCCCTCGTTCGGGTATCGATCTTGATGACCGTCCCCACTTCCAGATAGAGCGGCACCTTGATGGTGGCGCCGGTCTCGACAACGGCCGGTTTGGTCCCGCCGGACGCCGTGTCGCCCCGCACGCCGGGTTCCGCATCCACGACCTTGAGTTCGATGAAGATCGGCAGTTCCACGGCGATGGGCCGGTGCTCATAGATGAGAATCTTGACGACCATGTTTTCTTTGAGCAGGTCGGCGTTCTCCCCCAGTTGGTTCTTGTTGAACGTCAGCTGCTCGTATGTTTCGGTATCCATGAAGGTGTAGTCGTCGCCGGTGGCGTAGAGGAACTGCATTTCCCGCTCTTCCAGATCCGGCTCTTCAAAGCGTTCACCTGACCGGAAAGTGCGATCCAAGACGTTTCCGGAAATGTAACTCTTGAGCTTGGTGCGCACGAACGCGCCGCCCTTTCCAGGCTTCACATGCTGGAATTCCACGATGTAGAACGGCTCCCCTTCCACCAAGAGCCGCACGCCATTTCTGAAATCAACGGTCGAAATCACCTTACGTTCCCTTTCCTTGAGAAAAGCACCATGAACCTGTGATCGCGTCAGCGTTTGCCCGTCCGGGCGTAGACGGAGGGTTTGGATTTGGCGACCGGTTTGGCGCCGCTCGTGGACCAATGATCGTGCAATCCGCGCAGCGCAAGCAGGTATCCGCTCGGTCCAAAGCCCGTGACTTGCGCGAGCGCCACCGCGGAGACATACGAGTGATGGCGGAAGTCCTCGCGCTTGTGGATGTTGGACAGATGCACTTCGATGGCTGGAACCTCAACGGCTGCCAACGCGTCTCGGATCGCCACGCTCGTGTGCGTGTAGGCCGCGGGGTTGATAATGATCCCGTCGTAGCCGCGGCGCGCCTCTTGAATCCACGTGACGAGTTCCCCTTCGTTGTTCGACTGTCGGATATCGAGTGCAATGCCCAGGTCCTTGGCAAGGTCGCTCAGCGAGGCATCGATCGCGCGAAGCGACGTGGTGCCGTAGATCGATTGTTCCCGGTTCCCAAGGAGGTTCAGATTAGGACCGTGCAGGACCAACACGCGGCGCATGGCAGCTACGAGCAGCCTCCGGCCGAGGAACATCCTTCCCGGCAGCGATGAAGATCTATAAACGGCCGCATTCTAGCAGTCCCGCTCCGGGGGGTCAAACGACGGCTACGAGACCGAGGAGGCAGAGCGTTGCGGTGGTTCCCGGTCTCGTCGACGGGATTGAATCGCCTGGAGCCATCGCTCCAGGTGGATCACCGCAGAGCGCTTCCGTGTGCCGTGCGCAGGAGAGGCGTTCGATGCGCTGAGGGGTGAGGGGGCTGGTGCCACCGGGTCGGGCTCGGATTCCGCTGCCGCCTTCGGCGCAGCCAACGATATGGTGCACTCGGATACGGTCGACTCGGCCGTGTCGACCGGCGATGATGCGGTCGGCATAGGGGGAACCCCAGGGCCGGGCTGGGGATTGGAGCCGAGCGACGCGCGAAGAGCGAGCGCTTCTTCGTCCTGCGGGTTCATGCTCAGGATGACCTGACAGGAGCGAAGAGCTGCCTCGACTGCGCCCTCACCGGCATAGATTTTCGCCAGGGTGCGATGGGCGCGGAGATTCTCCGGGCTGATCTTGACCGCTTCTTCGAGCAACGCCTTGGCCTTCACGGGTTGATTCAGCTGATCGTAGACCCGTCCCAGGGCGACCATGGCGGTGATGAAATTGGGATACGTCTTCAAGCCATCTTCCAGAACGGCAGCGGCTTCCTGCCACATCCCGGCTTTTCCGTATTCTTCCGCCAAGGGAATAAAGGCCTTCGATCCTGGCTCTTTCGCCAACGCGAGAGCCAGTCGGTCGATTTCCGCGGCGTTGGCTTTGGAAGGAAGGCCCGACATGGTTACGTCTCCACCGTCGTTGGATGCGAGGCGGGTCGCGACAGACGCTCTTCCAGTACCGCCGTCAGGATTTCATCGGCCAGCTGCCGCTTCGGCATGATCCCGTACTCCCGCTCACGTCCGCCGCGTGACACGATCACGGCCGCATTCTGGTCGCTGCCGAATCCGATCCCTGCTTGGCTGACGTCGTTCGCCACGATCATGTCCAGTCCCTTCCCGGTGAGCTTTTCCCGGGCATGCGTCAGAAGATTGTCGGTTTCGGCGGCGAAACCGATCAGGAACTGCGACGTGCGCCGGGCCGAGAGCATGGCCAGGATATCGGGAGCGGGCTCGAGCGTGAGCGATAGACTCGTGCGCCCGTGCTTTTTGATTTTCTGCGCCGCGGGGTCTTTCGGTCGGAAATCCGCTACGGCGGCCGCCATGATGACGACGCTGGCCCACGTGAGCCGGTGCGACAGGGCTTCAGCCATTTCCTCCGCGCTGGCCACCTGGATCACTTCGACGCCGGCTGGCGGCGTCAGCGCCGTGGGGCCGGTGACGAGGACGACACGGGCTCCGCGGTTTCGGGCGGCTTCCGCTAGCGCATAGCCCATTTTCCCGGAAGACCGATTGGAGATGAACCGGACGGGATCCACGACTTCCTGGGTCGGCCCGGCCGAGACCAGCACGCGCTCCCCCAGCCAGTCCGCGCGGGGCATCACGGCGGTCTTCACCGCGTCGAGAATCGAGTGCTCGCCGGCGAGGCGTCCCTGCGCAATCTTGCCGGACGCCAAGGGGCCCTCCTCAGGATCGACAATGGTAATGCCACGAGCCCGCAAGGCAGCCACGTGCGCGACCACCGCCGGATGGCTCCACATCCCGCCATCCATGGCGGGAGCCATGATCACGGGGCAGCGAGCCGTGAGCAGCATCGTGGTGAGCACATCGTCCGCCAGACCCATTGCCGATTTAGCCAGAAAATTGGCCGTGGCTGGCGCGACGACAATTGCGTCGGCCTGCTCCGGCAGGGACAAATGCTTCATCTCTTCGTGCGCGGCAAAGAGATCCGTGGTCACTGGAGATCCCGCGAGGACTTCGAACGTGAGGGGGGTGACGAACTTGGTGGCGGCGTGCGTCATGACGACGGACACGGACGCGCCCTCCGCGATGAAGGCCCGCAGAAGCCCGACGGCCTTGTAGGCGGCGATGCTGCCGGTCACGCCCAACACGAGACGCCGGCCTTGCAATGTCGGCACATCTGGATCCACGGCGGTCACGATCCCCTATTCTTCCCCGATGGCAGGCGTTTCGGCGGGCTTGGCGGTGTCGTCGACGTACACGCTGAGCTCTTTCTTGATCTCCTTGGCGTCCTCGCCCGTCATCATGGCCAGCCGCTCGCTCTCACCCTCCTTGCCGCGCTTGGCTTCCTTCATGGCTTCCCGGGCTTCCTTCCCGATGAGGAATTTCACCTTGCCGCGCAGCACTTCATCCAACGCGATGGTGGTTTCCTTGGTGAAACGCGACACGCCGGTCGGCTTGGCCCCCTGGGTCAGATGCTTGGCGCGCTGCGCGGCGACGATGACAAGACGATGGCGCGAATCGAACTCATCGGTGTACTGCGGCAACAAACTCAACATGTCGATCATGGCGTGACGTGCTCCTGGCTATTTGATGGATGAACTGTCGCGTTCGAGCGGCTTAGCGTCCTTTTCCAAAATAAAATTCTGCTCGAGCCAATGCATGTCGAGCCGCTTGGTCTTCAGCCGCTCGGCGACGAAAATGCTCTGCAGTTCGCGCAACGACTGGGCAAGATCGTCATTGCGGACGATGTAGTAATATTCCCGAAAGCTCCAGACCTCTTCCTTCACCTTCTGGAGACGGCGCAGAATCTCCTCGGGAGAATCCGAGGCGCGACTCTGCAATCGGCTGCGCAAGATTTCCATAGACGGCGGCAGGATGAAGATATAGACGCCATCCTCGAAGCGCTTCTTGATTTGCATCGCGCCTTGGACGTCGATCTCCAGCAGGACGTCGATGCCCTGCTCCATCTTGTCCATGAGGGCCTTCCGGGGGGTGCCGTACCAATTGCCATAGACGTGCGCGTATTCCATGAACTCGTTGCGCTCGATCATGGATTGGAAGGTCTTCTCGTCAATGAAAAAATACTCCCGTCCGTGCTCTTCGCCAGGCCGCGGTTTGCGTGTGGTGCAGGACACGGAATGCCAGAGGCCCGGGACTGAGGCGGTCAACTGCTTGCAGAGCGTCGTCTTTCCGGTCCCGGACGGAGCCGAAATGATGAACAAAATACCGCGCCGCTCCGGCATATGGTGACTCTCCTCGGCGGGCGACAGCGGGCTGTTGGCGGCTGTAGAGGCGCTTCTCATTCGACGTTTTGGATCTGTTCCCTGATCCGTTCCAGTTCTGCTTTCATTTGCACAACCGAGGCCGTAATGGTGGCATCGTTGGCTTTCGATCCGATGGTGTTCACCTCGCGGCCCATTTCCTGAAGCAGAAAGTCCAGCGTTTTTCCGACGGACTCGTTGCTATGGACGGTCTGTTCAAACTGTATCATATGGGCGTCAAGCCTGACCAATTCTTCCGTGATATCGCACCGATCCGCGAACACGGCCAGTTCTTGATTCAGCCGTGACGGGTCCGGAACCGCCTCCCCCAACAGTTTTTCCACGCGGGCCTTCATCCGATCGAAGACCTCGGCCGACACGGCCGGGGCACGCTCCGCGATCACGCTCTTGGAGCGCCGCAACGTCTCCAAGCGGGAGAGAATGTCTCGGGCGAGGAGCGCGCCCTCCTGTCTGCGCATCGTGGCCAAGTCGCCGATGGCCTGGCGGCCGAGCTTCTCGACGAATTTGGCCAGTTTCGGTTCATCCACCGGCTGGTCGGAGATGCCGATCACATCGCGCAGCCCCGCGACCAGTCCCACGTCGATAGAACCCTTCAATTTCAGAGTGCGTTGGAGGGTGCGGAGGGCCTGATGGTACTGTTTCGCCAAGTCAGCGTCAAGTTGCAGGGTGCGTCCGGTTCGGCCGCCTTGAAGGAATACGGTCAAGTCCACGCGGCCGCGAACACACTGCTGCTGAATGGCCTTCTTGAACACCTCCTCCAGCGGCCCCAGTGTTTTCGGTACTCGGATGGCGGTTTCCAGGAAGCGATGGTTCACCGATCGTACCTCGACCGTCACCGTGCCGCCCTGCCAGGGGCCTTGTCGCCGGCCATATCCGGTCATGCTCGTGATCATCGCGGCGTTTTTCCTTTCCAGGGGCATTCGTCATAGATCGGGCAGATCGTGCAACGTGGCGCCCGCGCGAGGCACGTGTACCGGCCATGCAACAGGAGGCGGTGCGACACGGCCGTCCATTCGCTTTGCGGAAACAGCTTCTGCAGGTTGCGCTCGATTTCGTCCGGATCGTCGGACCTCGTGAGCGCTAAGCGGTTCGCGACTCGCTTCACGTGCGTGTCGACCACGACGGCAGGCTGGCCGAATGCCGTGCCCAATATGACGTTGGCGGTCTTCCGACCCACGCCCGGAATCGACGTGAGCTCCTCCATCGTGGCCGGCACGGTCCCATTGAACCGCTCTGCCACCGCTTTCCCGGACCCGATCAAACTCTTGGCCTTGCTCTTGTAGAACCCCGTGGACTTGATCAGCGTCTCCAACTCCGCCGGGTTGGCCTGGGCCATGTCTCTCGGCGTCGGGTAGCGTTTGAAGAGTGCCGGCGTCACTTGGTTGACGCGCTGGTCGGTGCATTGGGCCGAGAGAATCGTCGCGACCAGCAGTTCCCACGGCGAGCGATGAGCCAGCTCCGTGTTGGCTTCCGGTATGGCAGCGCGCAGCTTTGCGGCAATCCGCTGCGGTCGAGACGCGGCCGAGGAAGCCCGACGGATGGCAGGTGACATGGCGGCGTGATTGTGCAGCGCTCAGCGGTGAGATGCAAGGGCGACCATCTCGTCCGCTGCGAATTCGGGACCGGACCGGCCGGCCGGTGCAAGAGCCCGCACGTGCGCCTCCAATTGTGCAAGCAAGGGGTGCAGCGAAGACCGGTCCAGCGCCGTGATCCCCACGGCGCCATACCGGCGGCACAGCGGCTCGACCTGGGCGGCAGGCAGCCGGTCGCATTTGTTGAAGACGAGCATGCGGGGTATGCCGTCCAAGTGCAAATCGCGCAGGATATCGGTTACCGCGGTGATTTGAACGTCCACATCGGCGGCACTTGCATCAACGACGTGCAGCAGCAGATCCGCTTCGCGCAACTCCTCCAGCGTCGTGCGGAATGCGCCGACCAGTTCTTTGGGGAGGTCGCGGATGAACCCCACCGTATCGGTGATGATGACCTCGCGGTCTTCCGGAAAGCGGAGCCGCCGGCTGGTCGTGTCCAGCGTTTCGAACACGCGGTCTTGGGCCGAGACCTGGCTCTTCGTCAGCACGTTGAGCAGGGTCGACTTCCCCGCATTCGTGTAGCCCACCAGTGAAATGACGGGCAGACCGTGCCGGTCGCGGCGCGACCGGCGCTGATCCTGATGGCGGGCGAAGTGCGCCAGCTCCCGCTCAAGGTGCGTGATACGATCATGGATGCGCCGGCGGTCGGTCTCCAGCTTGGTCTCACCGGGGCCCCTCGTGCCGATGCCGCCTCCGAGCCGAGAGAGATGCGTTCCCTTTCCGGACAGGCGGGGCAGCATGTAGCGCAGCTGGGCGAGCTCGACCTGCACCTTGCCTTCCCGGCTGTGCGCGCGTCGCGCGAAAATATCGAGAATGAGCTGCGTGCGGTCGATCACCTTGATGTCCGTCATTTCGGATATGGCCCGTGACTGCGCCGGGGTGAGAGTTTGATCAAAGATAACCATATCGGCGCCTTTGTGCAGGGTCTGAATCAGCACGTCCTTCATTTTGCCGCTGCCCAGCACGTAACGTTGATGTCCGTCCTGTGTCCGTTGCGCGATGCGGTCGATGACGGTGACGTCCGCCGACATCGCCAATTCCGCCAGTTCGCCGAGCCGGTCCTCCTGTTCCGCCCGTCCCGCCGGTGACGCGCTCACGAGGATCGCGGACTCTCTTCCCGTCGCCACGGCGTGGTGCGCGCGGGCCGCTTGCATGTCCGCTTCGAGGTCGCCGATGAATTCGTCGAAGGCGATGGTGCATTGGTGGAAGGGCATGGTCTTGAGGACCTTGAACAGTCCCGCGCCGTTGGATGGCAGCAGATGCGCCAGATAGAGGTTGCCCGGGTGCCCGTCCGGAGTCACGGTGAGGACGCCGATGAGGTCCAGCCGCAAGAACGCCAAGTCGGTGAGGGCTTCTTGGCTGAGCGGGGCGTCATGCAGCTGGGTACGAAGGACACGCAAGCCGCGCAGCGAGCGGGCGCCGGCGCGGTATTTCGTCATGGTCGTCGAGGACAACGTGAGTTCGGTACCGACGAGGAGTTCCTGAATCTGTCCGCGCCTGTTCAGCACGACGGCAATCGGTCGGCGAATATCAAGGGTCAGCTGGCACAGCGCTCTGGCGAGTTCCGGCGAGAGAACCTTGTCCGGCGACACGCGGCGCCGGTACAACCGCTCAAGCGAGGCCAATTGGCCGGCGCGTAATCCTGCAATGTGTCCGCGTATGTCTGGAATAGGTGCCTCCTTTCAGGATCGACCCGGAGCGGCGTGCGTGCGGGATCTCCGCGTCGGCTGTCCGCCGGTGGGTTCGACATCGAGTTGCATGGGAGGCCGGACCGCGCCCCGCAGGAGCAGGTGGCGCCCAGCCGCGGCGATCATCGCCGCATTGTCCGTACACAAGGCCATCGGGGGCATGGAAAGCCGGATCCCTTCGCGCTCCGCGCGCTCCTGAAGCAGCCGCCGCAGGCGGGAATTGGCCGAGACGCCGCCGACCACGGCCAGGGCCGACAGTCCGGTCTGCGCAACGGCCGCAAACGCCTTCTGAACCAGCACGCGGACGATGGCCTCCTGATAACCGGCCGCGAGATCAGCCGCCTGCCGGACCGTGGGTGGATACTGTAGATCCCGTAATTTGTACAAGAGCGAGGTCTTAAGTCCGCTGAAGCTGAATTCCAACCGGGTTTTACGCTCGTTGAAACCGGGAAAGGGAATCGCGGTCGGGTCGCCGTCTCGGGCCAGACGATCGATCGCGGGGCCGCCGGGATAGTCCAAGCGCAGCATCTGCGCGCCCTTGTCAAACGCCTCCCCGGCCGCGTCGTCCCTGGTGCATCCCAATAAGGTGCTCCCCCCATCAGGAGCCCGCCGGTACAGGTGCGTGTGCCCACCCGAGACCACGAGCACGACGCACGGCAGGGGAAACGTCGGGTCTTGCAGCCATGCAGAGGCGATGTGTCCTTCCAGGTGGTCCACGTCGGCGAGGGGGACCCGGAGCCCATAGCTGAGGGCCTTGGCATAGTTCAGCCCCACCAACAATGCGCCGGCCAGTCCCGGACCTCGCGTGACGGCAATGGCACGCAGCGCATGTTTTGCGACCCCTGCGTCTTCCATCGCCTGCGTGACCACGCCGTCAATGATGCTGATATGGGCGCGGGCCGCTAATTCGGGGACGACACCCCCGAACTTCGCATGGACGGACTGCTGGGAGCTGACCACGTTCGAAAGAATCCGTCCGTCGCGGTCCAGAACGGCGGCGGCCGTTTCGTCGCATGACGATTCAATTCCCAGGATAGGACCGGGGGTCCATTGGAGACCGGCCATCAGTTCAGTGGTCATGTCGCCGCAGTGCGCACGGGTGCCATAAGACGGCGCGACCCCTGCGGCGGGTGGCCGCAGGGGTCGCGCATCGGAGAGTCGTCGATATCTAGGACGCTGTTCACGTGCCGTGTACTAGACTCCCGCCATCGCCTCCTGTTCGATGAAAGCCGGTGCTCCGTCGCGCAGCACCACCTTGACTTTGCGGCTGTCCTTGAAACGGCCTCGGATAAGCTCATCGGAAAGCGGGTCTCCGATGGCCCGCTGGATCGTCCGCCGCATGGGACGGGCGCCGTACAGCGGTTCGTACCCTTCCTTGATGAGCCACTGCTTGACCTCGTCCTCGACCTCGATCTCGATGCCCTTCTCCAACAGGCGAAGGTTCAGTTCCCGAATGAGGATGTCGAGAATGCTGTAGAGTTGCTCCTTCTCCAGCTGGTGGAAGATCACGATCTCGTCGATGCGGTTCAAGAATTCCGGGCTGAAGGACTTGCGCAGCTCGCCCATGACTTCTTCTTTCTTCCGGCGCGCCGCCTCCCCTTCGGTGCTCTGGAAGCCCAGCGAGACACCTTTTTGAATCATCTTCGTCCCGATGTTGGACGTCATGATCACGACGGTGTTCTTGAAATCCACCTTCCGGCCCAGGCTGTCCGTCAACACGCCGTCGTCCAAGACTTGCAGCAGCACGTTGAAGACGTCCGGATGGGCTTTTTCGATTTCGTCGAACAGCACCACCGAATAGGGCCGGCGCCGCACCTTCTCGGTCAGCTGTCCTCCTTCTTCGTAGCCCACGTATCCGGGCGGGGCCCCGAAGAGCCTCGAGCTCGTGAATTTCTCCTGGTACTCCGACATGTCGACGCGGATGAGCGCGTCTTCGCTGTTGAACAAAAATTCCGCCAACGTCCGGGCCAGCTCGGTCTTCCCGACTCCGGTCGGTCCGAGGAAGATGAAGGACCCGATCGGCTTTCTCGTTTCCTTCAGACCGGCGCGTGACCGCCGAATCGCTCGGCACACCGCCGAGATGGCCTCGTTTTGCCCGATAACCCGCTTGTGGAGGAATTCCTCCATGCGGAGCAGCTTGTTGGATTCCTCCTCTTCCAGCTTGAAGAGCGGAATCCCGGTCATCTTGGACACCACGTAGGCCACGTCCTCTTTGCCGATGACGGGCTTGTTCTTTTCCTGGTTCTTCTTCCACTCACGCTTCGATTCGTCGAGCAGCTTTCGCAGCCGTTCCTCTTCTTCACGGTGCCGGACGGCTTCCTCGAAGTTCTGCATCGAGATCGACAGTTCCTTGTCGCGTGAGACCTTCTTCAATTCTTGCTCCAGGCCCTTCAGTTCGGCAGGGAGCGCATAGGTCTGGAGCTTGGCGCGCGATCCGGTTTCATCGATCAAGTCGATGGCCTTGTCCGGCAGGAACCGGTCGGTGATGTACCGATCGGACAGCTTGACGGCTTCGACGATGGCCTCCTCGGTGATCTCCACGCCGTGATGCTCTTCGTATCGGTCGCGCAGACCTTGAATGATCTGGACCGTTTCATCGATGTTGGGCGGCTGAACGTGAATCGGCTGGAACCGGCGCTTCAACGCACCGTCCTTTTCAATGTGCTTGCGATACTCGTCCAGCGTCGTCGCGCCGATGCACTGAATCTCACCGCGGGAGAGCGCCGGCTTCAACATGTTCGAGGCGTCGATGGACCCTTCCGCGGCGCCGGCGCCGACGAGGGTATGGAGCTCATCGATGAAAATAATGATATTGCCCGCCTGTACGATCTCCTTCATCACGACCTTGAGGCGTTCTTCGAACTGGCCGCGATACTTCGTCCCCGCCACGAGCGAGCCGAGATCCAGCGCGATGACCCGCCGGGACAGCAGGTTGTCGGGCACTTCCGACTGGACGATCCGCTGCGCCAGGCCCTCCACAATGGCGGTCTTGCCCACCCCAGACTCGCCGATCAGCACGGGGTTGTTCTTGGTCCGGCGGCTGAGGATCTGAAGCACGCGCTCGATTTCGTCGGCGCGTCCGATGACGGGATCCAGCTGGCCCTCCTGGGCGAGCTGTGTGAGGTCACGGCCGAACTCGTCCAAAGCCGGCGTGTTGCTCTTGCGGTCCCGTTCACGCGGAGCCGACTTGCGCAGGAAGGTGACGGTCAACTGGCGCGCGGTCAGGAGATTGGCCCCCAGGCTCCGCAGGATCTTGCCGCCGATGCCTTCCTCCTCGCGCAGCAGCCCGAGCAACAGGTGCTCGCTGCCGATGTGGTTGTGGCCGAGCAAGCGGGCTTCCTCGACGCCGTATTCGATGACCTTTTTGACACGCGGGCTGAACGGTATCTCGCCGAACGTCATGGTCGTGCCGCCACCCGGGAGATTCCGCTCGATTTCCAAGCGGATCTGCTCCGTCGACAGCCCCATCTTCTTAAGGATCATGAGGGCGATGCCATCGGACTCACGGAGGATGGCCAAAACGAGGTGCTCGGTGCCGAGGTAGTCGTTTTGATGCCGTTCGGCTTCCTCTCTCGCGAGGATAATGATCTTTCGACCCTTGTCCGTGAATCGTTCGAACATCCTGCCTCCTTGTGGTGGACGCTGCGGGTGGATGCGTTCGAGCAAAACCCGTGAAAAACTTGGCCTAATTCTAACTAGAGCTACGGAGAGTGTCAAGGTTGGTGACAAATGCGACGCGATCCTGACAAGCGCGGCGTCGGAGATGAAATTCGCCTTAGGGACAACGATGGTCACGAGACCGATTGATTGACAGAAAAAGAGGCGGCCCTATAGAATCCCGCACCTTCGCCTGCTCTCCACCATCATGAAAAGCAAAAGCATCGGGATCCTCACTAAGCCGAAATTTCCGGAAGTCAAGGCGACGCTGCATGCCGTCGTCTCGTGGCTGCGCGAGCGAAAGATCGACGTGGTGTTGGATCGGACCTCCGCGTCGCTGCTCGGAGAACCGGGCGGCCTGCAAAAAACGGAATTGGCGAGCCGCGCCGACGTGCTGCTGGTGTTGGGCGGCGACGGCACCATGCTCAATGCCGCTCGGTTGGCCGGTGAACGCGGAATTCCGATTCTCGGCGTCAATATGGGCGGACTAGGATTCTTGACGGAGGTGCGGTTGGAGCATTTGTATCCCTCGCTCGATCGCGTGTTCGCCAACGACTTTGTGCTTGATGAGCGGATGATGCTTAAAACGCACGTTCATCGGCATGGCGAGATGGTCGCGCAGGGAGTCGTGCTCAACGACGTCGTGGTCAGCAAAGGCACACTGGCCAGAATGATCGAGTTGAAGATCGCCATCCAGGGACAGTTCGTCACGAACCTTCGCGGCGACGGCTTGATCGTCACCACGGCGACAGGGTCGACCGCCTATTCCTTGTCGGCCGGGGGCCCCATCGTCGATCCCGCGGTGCCGTGCCTCATGCTGACGCCGATCTGTCCTCATACATTGACGCATCGCCCCTTGATCGTGCCGGGCAACGTCGAGGTCGAGGTGACGCTGACTAGCAGGGACGACGGAGCCATGGCGACCCTCGACGGGCAGGTGGGCTTCGCGATGGCGCAGGGGGATACCGCCGTGGTATCCACGTCCGAGCATCGAACGCGGCTCATCCGCTTTCCGGAGAGCCACTACTACGATGTGTTGCGTGAAAAATTGAAGTGGGGCGACGCCTGAGGAAAATGCAGGTTACCGTCGGGCCTGCTCGATGAGGGCGAGCATCTCTTCATTCGCCGCGAATTTGAATTCCCCGATGCAGTCGGCGGTTCCGGCTCTCGCCTTCTCCGCGGCTTCCAGTATCCTGAGCGCTGCTACGTCGACCGGACGGCACTTGCGGGCTTGCAGGAGGCCCCGCAATTTGGTGAGCACGTCCGTTATGGAGGCGTTCGGCGTTTTGCCGGCCAGGTAGCGGCTCACCACTTCGGCGCACCACTCCCCGTCCCGCTTCGCCACGCCGACCAGCCCTTCGCTCGCCTTTCTGGCCCAGCCAGCCAAGAACACGCCGTCCACGACGTGGCCGGTGGCTTCGTCGTAGGCCTGGAACAGCGCGTCGTCGGGATCATTCGAGGTCTTGGCGGGGTTGGTCACGAAAACGCCGTTCTTATAAGGAAGACCCACGGTCTCGTCGACCTTGTCGCCCACCGCAAAAACGACACTGTCGACGGGAAATTCGTAGAACTGCTTCAAGCCCACGGCCGCCGTGTCCTCGCCCTTGGGTTCAAGCTTGGTTTCTTCGATTTCGAGGCCCCGCACCCGGTTGTTCGCATCCACAAGCACGCGCTTGGGGGACGCCAGGAACCGGAAGCCCATTTTCGTCTCGCTGACTTTGGGCTCGCACTTGGTGAATTCGTCCGTCATACCTTTGAGAATGTCGTCTGGCTTCTGGCCCACGGCCTCCAGCCGCGCGCGAATGCGCTCGAACTCCTTTTTCAAGCCGTCGAGGTCAATGTTGGCGCAGACGGCTCGAATCTCTTTGGGGTTGTACTTGCGCTCCAGAGGACCGCGTCGCGCAATGGCAGTGACGCGCTCGACCCTCTTGTACCGGATCAGCCAGTGGGCGATGTCCACCATCACGTCGCCGACGCCAATCACGGCGACATGCTTCCCCATCTCAAAGGGACGATTACCGAATCCTGGAAGCCGATTGAAGTGATAGACGACGTCCTTCGCGTGGTAGACGCCCTGCGCGGTGTCCCCCTCCACGCCGATGGCTTTGGTCCCCTGGGCGCCGATGGAAAAGACCAGTGCACTGGCGCCGAGACCCCGCAAGTCCTCTACCGTGAGGTCTTTGCCCTGTCCGACGCAGACGTTGCCGAAGTAATGCACGTTGGGCTGCTGCAACAACTCCCAGTACTGCTTTCTCAGACCCCCTCTGAGCTTCAGTTTGGCGGGGAAAATGCCGTACTCCGCCAAGCCGCCGAATTTGATGTCCCTATTGATGATGATGACTTCATGGCCGGCCTTCGCCAGCATATTGGACACGGCCATTCCCGCCGGTCCCGCTCCCGCCACGATAATGACATGGCTCGTCTGTGCGCTCATGCGGATCCTTGGAAAAAGTGAAGGAAAAAGTCCTAAATCCCTGCAATCGCGCGGACCTTAGCATAGCCGTCGAGAGGCTGTCAAAGTAACGCGGGCCTCCATAACTTTCTTGTCACGGCCCGTAAACTTCTTTACTATGCCCGCCCAACGCTCCCACCCCAGATCGATGCGACGCTATCTTTCACACCCCACCGTTCGCCGATCGCTGATGGCGGCCTGCATTGTAGGCGTGCTCGTTCATGCCACGGTGCTGCTGGTCGTCCGCGTCCCCCATGAGCGGGACTTCGACCTGCATCGTCTGATCGGCACGTGGTTTCTGAACGGGCAAAGCCTTTACGGTTGCGGGGTGTGTTACCCCTATATGCCGGCGGCGGCCATGTATTTTTCGCTGCTGGCGTTGGTGAGCCGGAGCGTCGGATTTGCGTTGCGGTACGCCGTGGCGATGGGCTGCCTGATCATGACATGCGTATGGCTGCATCGCATGATTAAGGAACGTTTCCCTGAGCTGGCCGGGGCCGGGCTGGCACTCGGCGCGGCGACCATCGTCTTGGCTTTGAAATTCATCCTGTATGACTTTGACGACGGTGGACCGCACACGATTTTGCTCGGGATGATGGTCGGCGGCCTCTATGCCGTCTGGATCGGTCGTGAACGACTCGGCGCCGTCTGGCTTGGGCTCGCGATTGCCCTCAAAGTGACGCCGGGATTGTTCCTCCTCTTCTTTGTGTGGAAGCGGCAATGGCGGCTGGCGGCGTACACCGCCTGCTTTGCCTGCCTATGGATCGCGTTGCCGATGGTGTGGATGGGGCCGGTGAGTTGGTGGGATCATCAGGTGACGTGGACCCGGATCGCCGCGGGCTCTGTCGTCGGTCTCAAGACGGAGTATACGACTATCAACGAAGACAACATCCGCAATTCGGGCCTGAACCCGGGGCTCATGCGATATCTTGTCACGCTGTCTCCCGACCATCCCTTGCGAAAAAATGATCCGGGATACATCCCGGTGCTGGACCTGGCGCCGCCTCAAGCGCGAGCCATCGTCGTGGCAGCCAGCATGGGACTGCTCGTGGTGTTCGGGTGGCAGACGAGGAAGAGTGTCGGAGGCCGTTCCGATCCGGAATGGGTCAAGGAAAGCGGCGCCGTGCTGCTGCTCATGCTGTTCCTGTCTCCGCTGACATGGATTCAGCATCTGCCATGGCTCATTCCCGCTCTCTACTGGATCGTGGCCAAGGCGGTGAGCGTCGAAGGATTCGGGCCGGTTGGCCGCGCGGCGCTCGGGCTGTATACCGCGATTGCGTTGCTGGTCAATTATGAGCTGCTGGGAAAACGCAACTACACCATCGCACTCAGTTACAAACCGTATACGTTTGCCATGCTACTACTCTTTTTCCTCCTGATGGACAATTGGAGGAGCGCTGCGGTGCACCCCTACTGCGCCCCGGCACCTGTGGCCAATGTCAAGTAGCCGTGAAGAGCGCGGGCAACCGCCGCCCTCCTTGCGTCTTCGATTCCATGCTGGGGCGCGCGCCAAGGGCGGCCTTGATCTCGCGAGCGACGAGGCCTTTGCCGTTCCTGATTTCGATCAGGCGGAATCACTCATTGCCGATGGGGTCGACAGCGGTCGAGTCGCCATCCATGGAGACTCGTCCGAGATGCGGCAATACACCCAGTCGGCTCCGAACAAGGAACTGATTCCCTCGATCCCATTTCAATTCGACCTGGCCAGTGTGGTTGTCCTCCCCACCTACAATGAGCGCCGCAATCTCGAAGGGATGATTGCGGCCATCGGTCGGTACCTTGTGACGGATGTGTTGGTGGTCGACGACAATTCACCGGATGGAACCGGCCTTCTGGCGGATCAGCTGCGGGAACGGTATGCCTGGGTGCATGTGCTTCACCGGACGGAAAAGCAGGGCCTTGGCCCGGCGTATCTGGCAGGATTTCAGTGGGCACTCCGCCGGGGCTATGATCTCGTCATTGAAATGGATTGCGATTTTAGCCACGCCCCTTGGGACTTGCCCCGGCTCGTTCATCGTAGCCGGACGGCGGACCTCGTCATTGGCAGTCGGTATGTGCCTGGCGGTGGCACGGAAGACTGGGATTTTCGCCGCCGGTTGGTGTCGCAACTCGGCAACGGCTATGTCCGCCTGTTCTTAGGCAGGGAGATTCGCGACTGGACTGGCGGGTTTCGGTGCTACCGGCGCGAAGTCTTGGCGCGCATCGATCTCGAGCGCGTGAAGGCCAAGGGATACGTATTCCAAGTGGAGATGGCGTGGCGCGCCAAACAAGCCGGTGCCCGCGTGGCGGAGATTCCTATCCGCTTCATTGATCGCCTGCACGGCCAGAGCAAGCTCGGGTGGTCATCCATTCTCGAGGCGATCATGCACGTGCCGCCGATGCCCTTCTACTCGTCGCACCCCGCCCCGTCCGGTCCTGTCACCGAGAAGCAGTAGATCAGCCGCCGGCGCTTCCGACGGGCCCGCCGGGCTTCGTCATGCGCCATGGATCGAGGAGTGCCGAGAGGCGCTTTTCCGGCAGCACCTGTTGTTCGCGAGCGACTTGCCGAACCGTCTTGCCGGTTCGATACGCCTCCTTGGCCAGCTTGGCCGCGGCTTCGTACCCGATGACCGGCGCGAGCGCCGTGCACATCGCTAAGCTCTCTTCGATGAGACTCTTGCACCGGGCTTCATTGGCCTGGATGCCTTCCACGCACCTGACGGCGAAGTTCTGGGAAGCGGAGGCCAGCAGTTCGATGGATTGCAGGAGGTTATACGCCATCACGGGGAGCATGACGATCAGCTCGAAGTTGGCCGCCTGGCCTCCGACCGTCACGGTGACGTCGTTCCCGATGACTTGCGCACACACCATAGTGACCGACTCCGCGATCACCGGATTGACTTTGCCCGGCATGATGGAGGAGCCGGGCTGCGTCTCCGGCAGAGTGATCTCGCCGAGACCGCAACGGGGACCGGAGCCGAGCCAGCGAATGTCGTTCGCGATTTTCATTAAGCTGACCGCCAGGGTCCGCAAGGCCCCGCTCGCCTCTACCAGTGAATCCTGTGCCGATTGGGCTTCGAAGTGATTGACCGCTTCCGTGAACCGACAGCCCGTTTCTTTGCTGACGATGGCCATCACCTTCCGGGCGAACTGCGGATGGCAGTTCAGGCCGGTGCCGACTGCGGTGCCACCCAACGCCACCTCCCTCAAGGCCACCTGCGCGCGGATCATCCGCTCGATGCCGAGCTCGATCTGGCGCGCGTAGCCGCCGAATTCCTGGCCCAAACGAACCGGTGTGGCGTCCTGCAGGTGCGTCCGTCCGATCTTCACGATCTTGTCGAACTGGCGCGCCTTCCGATCCAGCGCCTTGTGCAGCCTCCGCAGTGCCGGAATGAGCTGATGCTGTATGCTCTCGCATGCCGCGACGTGAATTGCGGTGGGAATGACGTCGTTGCTCGATTGACCCAGGTTGACGTGGTCGTTCGGGTGGACGAGCTTGCTTCCCCGGGCTCCTCCTAAAATCTCCGTCGCCCGGTTGGAGATCACCTCGTTGGTGTTCATGTTCGTGGAGGTCCCCGAGCCCGTCTGAAAAATGTCTACGGGAAACTCGGCGTCCAGCCGGCCGTCCACGACTTCCGTCGCGGCGCGCATGATCGCGTCGGCTTTCTTTCGCTCAAGTAATCCGAGCGAGCAGTTGACGGATGCCGCGGCACGTTTGAGAAGCCCCATCGCACGGATCATCGAACGGGGCATCCGCAGGGAACTGATCGGGAAATTGTCGATCGCGCGGGCGGTTTGAACCCCGTAGTACGCATCCGCCGGGACGGCCAGCTCGCCCATCGTATCGCGTTCGATGCGGGTGGAGCCCATCGGCCGCTTCCGCGCGGCCCGGGTGATGACTGAACCAGATTTCATGACATGCTGCTCCATCATTGAGGTTGCAGGAGAACTCTCCGAACCAGTGCGGGCGGCATGATAAACGGTCGCCCTCCAATTGCACAAGGGCGATATCGGCGGTGCGGCAGGCAGGTGATCGATCGATCAAAAAAAAGAAGGCCCGCTCGTGCGGGCCTTCTCTTCTGTCGGATCCATGGTGAGCCGGCGTTACGCCACCTTCACTTCGATCGCCTTTGGCTTCACCCGTTCGCTCTTGGGAAGGTGCAGACTCAACACGCCGTCTTTGTACTCCGCCTTGACGGCGTCTTCGTCCACCGACTCCGGCAGCGAGAAGCTCCTAATGAAGCTGCCGTAGGATCGTTCGATCCGGTGATAGCGTTTGCCTTTCTCTTCCTTCTCTTGCCGGCGTTCTCCCTGCATGGTCAGGACGCCGTTCTCAACCGTGACCTTGACGTCCTCCTTCTTGACTTCGGGCAGCTCGGCCTTGATCACATACTCTCCCTCGGTCTCGCTGATGTCGACCGATGGCGTCCAGTCCGCCACGATCATGGTTTCTTTTCCGTTGGTCCGCACGGCCGGCCGGGCGAACATGCGGTTCAGCCGCTCGGACATTTCTTCAAGCTCACGAAACGGATCCCATCGTACGAGTGTCATAACGACCTCCTTGCTGGTCTCATCCCTGTGTTCTGCGGTCGCGGCGCCGATGCTGTCTAGCTCGCAGATAATCCGCCGCGGCCTCGAGTCAAGGGCAGGGCGCCATGTCAGCGTTCCGACAAGGGGATGTAGGGTCGATTATGTTCGCCGGCGTAGATTTGATCCGGACGGAACAGCTTGTTTTCCCGGAGTTGCTCGAGCCAGTGGGCCAGCCATCCCGAGACCCGAGCTATGGCGAAGAGCGGGGTGAACAGGTCCGTATCAATCCCCATCTTGTCGTAGATGATCCCGGAATAGAAGTCGACGTTCGGATGGACGGCCTTGCCGGCAAGCAATTCGCCCGCGATCCGTTCGACCTCGAGGGCCACGTCGTAGAGCGGCGAGTTGCCGCATTCTTTGAAGAGCCGCCGGCAGAGGTTTTGGAGCACGGTCGCGCGCGGATCCTTGACTTTGTACACCCGATGCCCGAATCCCATCAGCTTCTGCTTGTTCTGGAGGGCGTGCTCGACGAACGCTCGCGCGCGGTCCGGCGTGCCGATGCGGCGCAGCATGACTACGACCTCCTCGTTGGCGCCCCCGTGGAGCGGGCCTTTCAAGGCTCCGATGGAGGACGCGACGACGGTATACGGATCAGCCAGCGTCGATGCCGTGACCAGCCCCGTAAAGGTCGACGCGTTCATCGTGTGTTCAGCGTGGAGGATGAGGCAATCGTCCAAAATGTCCGCCCATAACGGCAGTGGAGCGCTCTCGGTCAGCATGTAGAAGAAATTTTCGCTGAATCCCAGATCGTCACGAGGCGGGACAGGGTCGTCGCCGCGCCTGAGGCGGGCCCACGCCGCCACGATGGTCGGCAGCTTTGCGATCAGCCGGACGGCCGACCAGTAATTATTGTCCGCGTCCTTGACGTTGCGGCCGGGGTAGAACATGCCGAGCGCGGCGACCGCGGCCTGCAGGGCATCCATGGGATGCCCGTGCTCGGGCAGACATTTGAGTAAATCGGCGATGCGGAATTTGATGCGCCGGTGGTGGGTCACGTCGTCGATCCACCGTTGAAACTCCGACTGGGACGGAAGCCGTCCGAACAATAATAAATAGGCGGTCTCCAGGTATGACGAGTGCGTGCAGAGCTCTTCGACGCGGATTCCGCGGTACTCGAGCACGCCGCGTTGTCCGTCGACGTCGCTGATCGCGGAGGTGGCGGCTGGAACGCCGGCGAGTCCGGGCATGAAGTCGTGCGGCATGATGGTGTCTCCCGTCGTATATCTCCGTTATACCCTACCATGAAACCGGGGGCCGGCCGGGCGTCCTTGAAAACAGCCGGACCTCGTTGGCATACTGCGCCGACGTCGGAGGCTGAGTTTGGTGCGCATCTCACTCGGGCTTATGGTGCCGGTCCTGGCTCTCCCCATGCTGGTATTGCGGCGCGTCTCGCGACGTGCAGTCGGACGCCCGTGCATCCCCCTGAGGCGATGGGGATCGCCCTCCACGACCGCAGGTGAAGGATGAGGGGGGCCGTCAGCGTTCTGATCATGGTCCTGACGGCCGTGACGGCGGGATGGTGGCCTGCACTGGCGGAGGAGGACGTCGTGGCCTTCGCGGTCGTCAGCGAACCGCCTAAGGACAAGAGCCGAATTCCAGCGAAAGTGGCCATCGAGGGATCGGTGGCGGATATGAAACTCTTGGCGAACGATCAGATTCTGGCGAATCCGATCTGGAAGAAGCTCGAAATTTGCCATGCCATGAAGCTGGAAGGCCAGAAGACCCCCGAAGGGTTTCGTGTCTCCTCGGTGCGTGTCATCGATGGCGCGATGCTCCCGATGGTGCTGCAGGGTTTTGCGGGGGATTGCCTGTTGAAGAAGGCGCTGGATGTCGCGCCGCTGGTCGACTAGCGGCACTCCGGGCACTGGGTCGGCTCTTCGTCGGCGTCGCTTTCCTCCCGCGTCAGCGGGAACAGGCTGTCGCAGCCGTTGCAGCGGCGAATCTCAAAATACGGCACGCCCTGCTCGTCGATCTCGGTGGGCAGGAGCAGTTCGAGCGGATCGTATCCGACGACCCCGCCGTCCTCAAACTTGACCAGGGCGATGCGGTCGTTGAAGACTTCGAAAGTCGCCTCCTTCCCTTTTCGCTCGAGGATGTGGCCCAAGACGAACACCGGCTGGCCCTTGCGTTTGGTCTTGAGGTCTTTGAGGGTATGTTGAGTCGACGAGGCGCAGGAGAATTGGCCTGAGGAGCTGGTTCCGACGAGCGGCATAGATCTACCACCGAACGGTGGACATCTAACATAAGCGGAAAAAATCAGTCAAGGCGAGCCGGTCCATCGAGGAGGGTTCCATGTCCGACATCACGATCTACCACAAACCAACCTGTACGACTTGCCGACAGGCGATGCAACTCTTGAAAGAAAGCGGAAAGCCGTTTGACGCCGTGAACTACTATGACCGGCTCTTCACGAAGGCTCAGCTGAAAGAATTGCTCAAGAAAGCGGGGCTCTCTCCACGAGAGGTGTTGAGGACGAAGGAAGACATCTACAAGGAGCTGGGATTGGCGAAGCGCGACCTCTCGGATGACGCCCTGCTCGATCTGATGATCCAGCACCCGGATTTGATTCAACGTCCGATCGTGCGGAAGGGAGACACGGTCATTCTGGCCCGACCGGCCGAGACGGTGAACACCCTGCTCGACAACCGTCAGTAATCCATTTCGCTGTACGCGACGATTCGCCCCGTCTCGACCCGCGTCGGTTTTGGGGGCGGTTGCTCGATGTTGCCTCTCCGAACCACATTGCCTCCCTGGCCCTTGGCATCATAGAGGGCCCGGTATGCGGCTTTGGTGACGGCACCCAACTCGGCCTTGCCTCCTCGGGCTTCGGCGATGCCGATGCTGGCCGTGAGCGGAAGGGCTTCAGCGCCCGGCTTGGCTCCCGGCCATACCCGATCCCGGCCTCGCAGGTGCCAGACGGCTTGCCCAACCTCTTTTCGAATGCGCTCCAAGAGAGCGAGCGTATCGGTCGCCGACTTCCCTGGAAACAGGACCGTCAGCTCCTCTCCGCAGAGCCGGTAGACCACGCCGCCGGCGGCCGCCACTTGCACAATCGGCGCCACGAGCCGCAGCAGCTGCTCGCTGATGCTCTTGCCGTACTGATTCCCGTAATGCTTGAGCTGATCAAACCCGACGACGGCGACGGCATACGTGGCCCCGAGCCGGGCAGTCGCTTCTTCATAGGCTTGCTTGCCAAGAAGGCCCGTGAGCGCATCCCGATACGCCGTGCGGTAGGACGCCTGGACAAGGGTCACAAACAGAATCAGGCCGGCCACCGTGAAAAAGTTCGTGGGCACCCATCCTCTGCGCAATCCCATAAATGCGGTCCATGAGGCGATCAAGGCCCAGAGCGTTCCGGCGTCCAAGGGGTTGCGCTCGCAGACCAGTCGCACGGCCAGGAGCAGGATGGCGCCCAGAAAAGCCAGTAGGGCCGGTTGAGGCAGGGCGGACCATTGGGTCAACGATTCCGGTACGAAGCGAACATCCAACGCGGCAAGCCAGTCCGCCTGTTCGGGCAGGCAGAGCCACAGCACCAGAAACGGCTGCACTAGTATCGGGATGAGACGCAGCACCCCTCTCGCCGTCGAGAGCGCTTCGTCTTTGACGAGCGAGAGCGCCAACAGGTTGAGCGGCAACAGGAAAGAGACGACGGCCAACCCGCCGGCGCTGGGGGACGCAGGTGCCGCATCCGCCGCAGGCAGCAACGCCATCCCGCGGTCGGCCAAGGCCAACACGAGGAGAGACAAGATCAGGCGGCTGCTGGACACGAACCATCCGTAGACCGCCCCGAAGCTCAAGACGATATAGGGCAAAGCCGTGATCGGCGTGTGCATCCAATGCGGTAAACCCTGAGGTCTGAGAAACCCCAGAGCGAGCGCAAATACGACCCCCCCAGGAATGAAAAACGTCGGTAGGCTCTTCAACATGATGCGCCCCCTGGCGTCCCCTCGTGTGATCCAGGGCCCCTCCGAACTGCCAGAACCATACCTGAGAACCCTGCGAGGAAAGTTGCGGTTTACGGGGGAGGAATGAAGGTCAGCCCGGGACGATTGGGTCTCGTCCTTGGAGTCCGGAGCGGTCGTGGCTGTGCGGTTTTGAACAACGGAGACGGCCCTGTACGGCGCAGGCGGCAGAGGATCAGCCGGAGCGGCTTACTCCAAGACGAGGAGCGCTCCGGTGGAGGGATCGATACGGACCGACAGCGAGCCGTCCAGGATACGCAAGAGCGTGGTACCCAATAGTTCCTTGCGCCATCCCTTTAGGAGCGGCAGATCGAGATCGGCGCGATGCTTGGCGTCTACGAGGGCCTGTAAATCGGCGGTGGTGGCCAGCAGCGATGGGGCGATCTCATGCTCGAGGGCGCGGGCTTTCATGACGGCCTGCAGCAATTCCACGACCCCCCCGGATTCGGGTTCGGGCTTTCGCTCCTTCGGGACGTCCGGCCAGGCTGACGGCGGCAGGGCGAGCGCGGTTTGAATGGTGGCGAGAATCATTTCGCCGTTGCGGTCGATTTCCGACCCATGCAGGCCGCGCACCGTGCGGAGATCGTGAAGGTGGCGCGGTGGGTGGCGGGCCAGCTGCAGAAGGACCTCGTCCCGCATCACCCGCCCGCGCGGTACGTTGCGGCGCTTGGCCTCACCTTCCCGCCAGGCTGCCAATTCGCGAAGGACCGCGGCGGATTTCGGTTTGAGCGTGTCCCACCCGCGCACCCGCTGGTAACGCTCCTGCGGCTCCCGTCTGATCTCAGCGACCGCGCTTTCCAACCGGGAAAACTCTTCGTGGACCCAGTGAAGCCGCCCCAGTTTGGCCAGGCGGCCATGCAGGTGGTCGTGGATCGGCAGGAGAAACGTGACGTCTTCGAGCGCATAGTCCAGTTGATCCTGCGACAGCGGCCTTGCGCTCCAATTGGTGAAGGTATGAGCTTTGTCCAGCTTCTTGCCGTGGACCCGCTGCACAAGATTCGAGTAGGCGACTTGCGCGCCAAGCCCCACCATCGCAGCAGCAATCTGTGTATCGAAGAACGGTTTCGGAATTTGCCCCGCGTGAACCGCGAACAGATCGAGGTCCTGCCGTCCGGCGTGGACGACCTTTTGGATCGACGGGTTGCAGAGAATTTCCCAGAAGGCGTCCAGTGAGCCGTGCGCCTGGACTGCAGGGAAATCGATCACCGCCGCGACGTGCTCAGACGCCACTTGGATCAATTCCAACTTTGGGACGAAGCTATCCTCGCCGACAAACTCCGTATCGAGTGCGAGTCGGGCGCTCCCCTTCAGATCTTCGCAGAAGGCGTGCAATGACTCTGGGTTGGTGATGTAGTGCGGCTGTCGAAGTATGCTCACGCGGGGATCATTCCGCCGGGCTGTACGGCCGATCAGGCGGCCGCATGGGCTCGGTGTTTGTCAGGCTCAGGTATTCTTTCAGGAACTGGTAGGCTTCGAGCATGCGACGGAGTTCCGGCTCGGAGCTGCGGTCGCCGTTGTTCGCATCCGGATGCAGTTGCTTGGCCTTCTGGCGGAACGCGGTCGTCACGTCGGCCAAGGAACTGCCGAATTCCACTCCCATGATGGCATAGGCGTCCACGGCATTATTCACGGTGCTTCCGCCCTGAGACAGGTCTCCACCGCCGCCCGCGGCCTTCAGCATGTCGGCCAGGCTGATCCGCTTGCGCCGCCGGCGGGGCCGCTCACGGATTTCGCTGTCGAATTCGTCCCACCGGTCCTCGACGAATTCCAGACGCGCTTCCAGGCGCATCGCCCCGGAGAGGTCACGCACGATGCCCAGTTCCTCCTCGATTTCGATCAACGAGCGGATGACCTCTTCCAAGCCTTGCTCCACGCGAAAAAAGCTGTCTACACGCGCTTCCATCATCGTATCGACCGCCAATTCCAGGCTGTCTTCAGTCCTCGAGCGCAACGATTCGATCCGTTTTCTCATTCCGCCTTGGAACTTGATGAACTTGCTCGAGGAAAACGGCATGAAGGGCGGCACTCCGGGCGACGCCGCATTCTAGCACAGGAGAACCGGCACCCTGAAGAGCCGAGCGAAGGGGCGTCAGGATCGGGTTGTCTCACCGGTTTTGAGCCGGCGGCGTGCGACTCCGCTGTCATGAGCGGCGACGGCCACCGCACGCGCCACCTGTGAGACGACGTCCTTATCGAAGAGGCTGGGAATGATGTAGTCCTCGCTCAAGGCGCTGTCCGGGATCACGTGCGCCAGGGCGTTCGCGGCCGCCAGCGTCATGGCCTCGTTGATGTCCTTGGCCTGGACATCCAGCGCGCCCCGGAAGATGCCCGGGAAGGCCAGCGCGTTGTTGATCTGGTTCGGATAATCGGATCGACCGGTGGCGAAAATCCGGCAATGGGTGACGGCGGCCTCGGGCGCGATTTCGGGGTCCGGGTTTGCCATGGCGAAGACGATGCGGTCCGCGGCCATGAGGTCAAGGTCCTCGGGCGTCAGGATGTTGCCGACCGAAAGCCCGATAAAGACGTCGGCCCGCCGCAGCGCGTCGCGGAGGCTTCCGCTAGGCCGCCCCGGCGTCAGGTACGCCGCCAGATCGGTTCGCGAGGTGCGCAGCGCCTCCGTGTCGCCGGTCAATATGATGCCTTCCTTGTCGCAACCGACGAGATGGCCCACGCCGGCTGCGAGCAGCATCTGGCAGCACGCCGTGCCCGCCGCCCCCAGCCCATTCACCACAACCCGAACGTCACGCAGACGCTTGCCGGTCACGCGGAGCGCGTTGGTGAGCGCCGCCAGAATGGCAATGGCCGTCCCGTGCTGATCATCGTGCATGACCGGGATGTCGAGCACGGCCTTCAGTCGCCGCTCGATCTCGAAGCAGCGCGGGGCGGCGATGTCCTCCAAATTGATGGCGCCAAACGTCGGCGCAATGGCTTGGACGACACGGATGATTTCCTCGGAATCTTGCGTACCGAGGCAGAGGGGCCATGCGTCGATGTTGGCCAGCTCCTTGAACAGCATGACCTTGCCTTCCATGACAGGGAGGGCGGCTTCTGCGCCGAGATTGCCCAGACCCAGGACGGCGGAGCCGTCCGTGACGACCGCCACGCTGTTGCTCTTGCTCGTAAATGCGTAGACTTTGGATCGATCTTTCGCGATGGCTTGCGAGACCCGGCCGACTCCGGGGGTGTAGACCATGGACAGGATATTACGGGTATTGATGGGAATCTTTCCCTGAACGCTGATCTTTCCCCCCAGATGCACGAGAAAGATCCGGTCCGAGGCCGACAACACGCGCACGTCGGGCAGGCTGTTGAGCCGGGACAACACCCGTTCGCCATGAGCTTCGTCCTGCACGTCAAAGGTCACGTCCCGCACGATGCGCGCCTTGGTCGCGGAAACGATGTCGACGGCGCCAAGATTGGCCCGTTCCTCGGCCAGGACTGCCGCGACCTGTGCAAAGATGCCCGGCCTATTGGTCAGTTCAAGTCTGACCGTGAGGCGATAGTTCGAGTAGGGGCCTACGTCCATGGCACCATTGTAAATCAGAAGCCGGCGGAACACGACGTGTCCGTACACCCCGCACCTTCCCTCCCTTCAGAGGGGCACAGTAGACAACGGTTGCGATGAAGAACCTAGGTTGACTTTCGTGGAGGGATTTGGCTACCCTCCCCCGCTAGTTTGCCTGGAGTGGAACAGGCAATTTTATCCATCATCTCAACAGAGGGGGCAGTGGTATGAAGCGGATGTTGATGGCAGTCATGGCAGTGGCGGTTGCAGTCACCTTCAGCGCGCCGGTGTTCGCGGGCGACGACAAGAAGAAGGAAGAGAAGAAGGGCGGCCACGTCGTCGTGTACGGCGATGATAAGAAGAAAGAAGAGAAGAAGGGCGGCCACGCCGACGAGACTTTCGGCGATCAGAAGAAGGAAGAGAAGAAGGGCGGCAAGTAAGCCTAGGGCGGTTCACGAGCCGTCCGCGGGTTTTGGAAGGCCTGCGATCTCCGGATCGCGGGCCTTTTTTATGACCCGTCCATTGACCGCTTTCAAAGGCCGATGCTAGCGTGTGATCATGTCGTCGACTTCTGGCCGGAAACCCAACCGTCTCGTCCATCAAACGAGCCCGTACCTCCTCCAGCACGCCTACAATCCCGTCGATTGGTACCCCTGGGGCGACGAGGCGCTCAAGGCCGCGCGTGACGCCAACAAGCCGATCTTGTTGTCGATCGGATATTCGTCCTGTCACTGGTGCCACGTCATGGAGCGGGAATCGTTCGAAAACGAGGAGATCGCCTCGTTGATGAACCGCCATTTCGTCTGCATCAAGGTCGACCGGGAGGAGCGTCCCGATTTGGACGAAATCTACATGGCGGCGACCGTGGCCATGAATGGGCAGGGCGGATGGCCCATGACCGTGTTTCTCACGCCGGAGCAGGAGCCCTTTTTCGCGGGCACGTACTTCCCGCCAGAGGATCGATGGGGCCGGCCAGGATTCGGCACGCTGCTGAAGAAGATCGCCGAGTACTGGGAGCAGCGCGGCCCCGAGGTGCGCGCCCAAGGTCGGCAAATGGCTGAGCGTCTCCGCGCCGCCGGCCGCGTCCCCTCCCCGACCTCGGTGAGCGCGGCTGCGCTCGATGAGGCGGTCGCGGAATTCAAACAGGATTTCGACGCGGCGCACGGCGGGTTCGGACGGGCGCCGAAATTTCCGCCCGCAACGGGATTGTCCCTGCTCCTGCGCTGTTATCGCCGGTCCGGCGACCCGCAGATGCTTGACATGGTGACGACGACGCTCGATCGGATGGCGGCGGGCGGCATTTATGACCATATCGGGGGAGGATTTGCGCGTTACTCGACCGACGACCTGTGGCTGGTGCCGCATTTCGAAAAGATGCTGTACGACAATGCCCTGCTGGCTCGCATGTACGTGGAGGCCTACCAGGTCACAAAGGCGCCGCTCTACCGGCAAACGGCCGTGGAGGTGCTGGAGTACATTCTGCGGGAAATGACCGGCCCGCATGGGGCGTGGTATTCCGCAACGGACGCGGATTCGGAGGGGGTCGAAGGGAAGTTCTTCGTCTGGACTCCCGACGAGGTGCGTGCGGCTGTCGGCCATGATCAGGATGCCGCGCGGTTCTGCGCGTTGTACGACATCACCGAGGCCGGAAACTGGGAGCACCGCAGCATCCCCAATCGCTTGCGTCCCATCGAGGAGGTATCGAAGGAACTGCGCGTCAGCGTGGAGAATCTTCTCGAGACCGCGGCACGCGTCAGGCCCATGCTCTACGAGGCACGGCGGCGCCGCGTGCCACCTGGCCTCGACGATAAGGTCATCACGGCCTGGAACGGCATGATGCTGTCGGCCATGGCGGAGGCCGCGCGCGTGTTCGGTGAACCGCGTTACCGGGAGGCGGCTCAGCGTGCCGCCGATTGTCTCCTCACGACCCATGTGCGGCCGGACGGACGACTCCTGCGTACCTCGCGGGGCGGCCGGGCTCATTTGGAGGCGTACCTCGAAGATTACGCCTATCTCGCGGACGGACTGCTCGACTTATATGAAGCGGGAGCCGGCGAGACGTATCTCCATGCCGCGGCTCGTCTGGCCGGCTATCTGCTGAGCGATTTTCACGACGGCGAGCAGGGCGGTTTCTTCACGACTGCGAAGGACCACGAAGCGTTGATTCTCCGGGCGCGCGAAGGAACCGATGGGGCCACGCCGAGCCCCAACGCGGTGGCAGCGTCGGTGCTCGCGCGGCTTTCGTTTCATTTCGATCGCCCGGACTGGCGTGATGAGGCGATCGGTGCCATGCGGGCCTATGGCCGACAGATCGCGCGGTATCCCAGGGGCTTTGCGAAAAGCCTCGCCGTCGTGGATTTCCTTTTGGAGGGGCCGGTGGAACTCGCCTTCGTGGACGGGCCGCTCGGCGGGTTGGCGGCTCTTGAGCGGGCCGTTGCGGATATCTATTTGCCCAACCGCATCATTGCCGCCTGCCGGGCAGGCGCGTCGTCCGATCTGCCGCTCTTGCGAGGGAAGCAGCCCGTTCACGGCCGAGCCGCCCTGTACGTCTGTCGAAATTTTGCCTGCGGACGACCCGTGACGGAGCCGGCGGAGGTTCCAAGGGCCTTGCAGGCCGGCTCTCCCGGCAGGCCGGCGGAACGTGGAGCGATGCTGGGCGGAACTGCGATGGCGGGATTGGCCACGAAGCACGGCACCGCCCAGTTTGCCACCCGCGCGATCGCTCAGGCGGGGGATCCGGATCGGTTTCATGGGTACGGTCCGCTGGGGAGCACCGGTTTGACGGTGAGCCGGTTGGGGTTCGGTACGTATCGAGTCGATACCCGCGAGGCCGCGCATCGGGAGGCGTTGCGGCTGGCCTTGCGCAAGGGATGCAACCTCATCGACACCTCGACCAACTATATGGATGGGGACAGCGAGCATCTGATCGGCTCGGTGCTGAAGGAGTTGGCCGCCGCCGGCGAACTGCGCCGTGAGGAAGTCGTCGTGGTGTCGAAGATCGGGTACGTCCAGGGTCGCAACTTGAAAAGCGCCCAGGCCCGCGAGCAGGTGGGACGGCCCTACCCCGAGATGGTCAAGTACGGCGAGGGCGTCTGGCACTGCATTCATCCGGAGTTTCTGGCCGATCAGTTCCGCCTGTCATTGGATCGATTGGAGCTGGCCGCCTTGGACGTTTGCCTCTTGCACAATCCTGAATATTTTTTCGCGGACGCGAGGCAGCGGGGAGAGACGGACGTCCAGGCTCTCAGGGAGCGGTTCTACGAGCGCCTGACCAAGGCCTTTATCTTCTTCGAGGAACAGGTGGCGGCGGGCCGTCTGCAATGCTACGGGGTGTCGTCGAACACCGTCGGTGTGCCCGCCGATCGGCACGATGCCACCTCGCTGAGCCGAATGCTGGATGTGGCGGCGGCAGCAGCCTCCCAAACCGGCGGCGGGCCGCATCATTTTCGCGTGCTCCAATGTCCCATGAACCTCTTTGAGCCGGGGCCGTTCATGACGGCGAACACCGGGCCTGGCGGGACTCAAACGCCGCTCGCCTGCGCGATCGAGGCGGGCATTGCGGTGCTGATCAATCGGCCGTTGAACGCCATGCCGGCAGGAAGCGGGATGGTCCGATTAGCCGACCTGCCCTTGGAGGACGAGGGTGTGGATGTGGACCGCCAGCTGACGGTCGTGCGAAAGCTCGAGGAAGAATACCGTGAGAAGATCGCGCCGGCGATCCAACATGCCGGCCGTGGCATGGCGCCCGCCGACTTTTTCAACTGGGCTGACGAACTGGCGCGGGTGCGCCCGCAGGTGCAGGGGGCCGAGCATTGGGAGCAGATCGAGCATACGATGGTGGCCCCCCACGTCAACCAGGTGCTTCAGTCCGTCTCGCAATCGCTCACCGGAAGTGCGGCCGAACGGTGGGAGGAATGGCGCGAGCGATATGTTCCCGAGCTCCTGGCGCTTCTCAGCGGTTTCCGCCGGGAAGCGACACAGCGGAGTCTCCACAGATCCCGGCTGCTCACTGAAGCGATCGACCCGCTGTTGCCGGTGTCACGCCGTCGCGAGTCGCTCTCACGAAAGGCGCTGTGGGTCGTGCGGAGTACGCCGGGCGTCAGTTCGGTGTTGAATGGGATGCGCACCCCGGCCTATGTCACGGATTCGCTGGCGGTGCTGGGCTGGGCGCCGCTCGATGATGTGCGGGCGGTGTACGAACGCGTCGGGTCTGCCATGCCGACAGCCCGATAACTCGGGTCATCGTTTGCCGAGGGCCCGAAGCTGCGCCGGCTGCAGCCAGCACCACAGCACTCCGCGACCCGGTGCCGGCTCCCCCTTGATCCGAATCCACGCCACGCCGGCTTTCTTCATCGGAAAGTTGGACGAAGGGCGACCGGAGAGGAGCAGGCCGGCCGTCTCCCCGAGCAGCGGTTCATGCCCGACACAGAGTACGACGGCCTCGGGGGGCAGCTGCCGCAGGAGCGTAAGAATGGCCTGCGCGGTGGAGCCGACTGCCAGTTCTTCCCGGAGGTCGAGGGACAGGGACCGGCAGAGGCTGCGTCGGATGATCGCCGCGGTTTCCTTGGCGCGGGCGAGCGGGCTCGACCAGAGGTGGGTCGGCGCAATGCCGAGCGCCGCCAATCCCGCGGTGGCCTTGCGGACTCGGCGTATCCCCTTGTCTGTCAGCGGGCGATCCGCTTCGGTGCCCGTCCACTCGTCCGGTTCGACCGCGATGCCATGGCGCATCAGGATACAATCCATCCCGCTATCCTAATCCCGGGGACGCTCAGTATAGGGCAAGAACGTTTCCCCGAGCGAGGGCGCCGATGTTCTTCAGCTGGTCCGAGCCGCAAGAGGAGCTGTGGAGGGACGTAGCGCGAATCGATAGCCGGTGCCGTGGATCCCGGCGATCGCACCGGGACCGTTGGGGGGCGACAATTTGGCGTTCAGGGAGTCGATGGCCTCGTCGAGCACCCGCTCGTGGAAGAGCCCGTCTTCTCCCCACAGCGCGGCGCGCAGCTCTTCGCGGGGCACCACCCTGCCCGTCGTTCGTGCCAGACGCGCCAAAATGGTCCATTCGGCCTTCGTCAGGAGCAGCTGGGTTCCGCGCACGGGGACGACGAATTGGGTCTCCTTGAGCGTGATGTCCTCGTCCATCTCCTCGTCGGCCGCCGGAATGGCTGCCGCCGTCCGGCGCAACACGCTCTTGATGCGGGCGACGAGCTCCCGGCCGTTGTACGGCTTGAGAATCACATCGTCGGCTCCTGCGTCCAACGCCGCGACCTTGTGGTCTTCCGAACCCAGCGCGGTGAGCACGATGATGCCCGTGGATTTGGTTTGCGGATCGCTGCGCAGTCTGGCACAGATCTCTTTGCCGCCCATGCCCGGCAGAATCAGATCGAGCAGGACCAGCGCGGGGTTGAGCCGCCAGATATCCTGCACACCGGTGGGGCCGTCCAGGGCCACATTGGTCCGGAACGACGCTTTCCGGAGCAGCTCGTCGAGTGCGTGCGCCTGGTCCCGGCCTTCCTCGATGATTTGGATCAGCTCAAGGCTCACGTCGTGCACACTCCCGCGGCTCTATCGGCTGCCAACGCCGGAACCTTGAGAGACCATCGATATAGTCGTCGGTCAAACTTGTTTGGATTTGAGGAGCGATCCGAGCCAGGACGAGTCGGACGCCGTGGTGGAAGGGTGTCCGGAACTGGATCGCCCACTGCTGAGGGCTTCGATCCGTCGAACGACGTCGCGGTAATCGGCGTGTTCCCGCCTGATCCACCGATAGGCCTCCAACGCCTCCGCCTTCCGCCCCAAGGCTTCCAGCGAGCGCCCCAGGACGTACAAAATCTGGACGGTCTCCTTGGGCGAGGATGCTGATGAGCTGAGGGCCTTGCGAAATGCGGTGACGGCTTCGTCGTGCCGGCCGGCCAGTTTGTAGCAAAGCCCGATCTGGGCATGAGCTTTCAGTGCCAAGCCGGGATCGGCCGCCGCTTCTCGAAATTGATCGACGGCCTGTTTGTAAAGACCCGCATTCTTGAGGGCTTGGCCGCGCTCGTAGCGTTCGGCCGCCGGGACAGCGGTATCACCGGCCTGCGCCGGAGCGGCCTCTTGCCGGGGCCGTGAGGCCTGCCCGTTGTCGGCCTGCTCCATTTCATGCCGTTCTTCGGCATCATCCCGCCACGTCGCGGCGAGCCGTTTCGCGTCCGCCACCGACAGGAAGCTGGTCCCCTGCCCTTCTTCCATGGTGTGCAGCAGGACGTCGGCCGTGATCCACGCCAGTTGGTGAGCCGCTCCATACGCCAAGGCTGCGTCACCGGCATGGTTGATGAGTCGCGGGACGCCGCCGGTCAGGTGGTGAATGAGACGGCAGGCGCGCTCCGTAACGATGGGGTGAACGGCTCCGGCGGCGCTGAGACGATGGCGCACGTAGTGCACGGTATCGCGCTCGGATAATGGAGGCACCGTTTGCCAGACTGTGACCCGTTGGGCGAACTGGCTCATCTCCGGTCGCTGGAGCCTCGAGGCGAAATCGGCCTGGCCGGCGAGGACGAAATGGATGACCGCCGTTCTTCCGTTGGCGTTGGACAGCAGACGGAGTTCCTCCAGCATCGGAGCCGTCAGATTCTGCGCTTCGTCGACGGCAAGGAGTATTTGGCGCCCCTGGGAACTGGTGCGGGCGAGGTGTTCGGTCACGCGCACGAACGATTCATGTGCCGTGGCAGATTGGCCGTCGGATCCATGGCTCGGCAATCCAAAGGCTTGCAGGACCAAGGGCATGATGGTGTCGAGGCCGGCATGGATATGAGGCACCACGGCGGTCGTGAACCGGTCGGCATAGTGCTCGGCAATCTGGAGCAGCAAGGCTGTCTTGCCGGTGCCAGGCTCGCCGGTGAGAACGATAAATCCACACTGGCGCACGAGACCGTCGTCCACTTGGCGAAGCAGATGGTGATGAGTCGCTCCCAGATAGAGGCCGGCCGGATCGGGCAGCAAGGAAAATGGCCGCCGCTGCAGCCGATAATAGGTCTCGTACATGGGCGCTATGGGTATTTGAGAAAGGTTTCTGGTTTCCGGGCCTGAGGACAGCCTCCCCGGCCAGGCCATTGTCTCAACGGACGGCGCTTTTGCAAGCACTTCTCGGAATCCCGTTCATGGGCACGGCGTCGGGTGCCGGAAAAAATGGATCTCCGTTGCGAAGGGGCTCGGTAATCAGTAGGATGAGCGCATCGCTATGGCTACGATGGCTCCAGGACAAATTCGGCGGTTGGCGTTGGGCACGGCTGTGGCGGCCGGCGCGTTTTTCATTGCCCATTCGCTGAATGCCTTTATCGGCGAAACGCTGCTCCCGGCGCCTTCGGTGGCCACCGGAGTTCGGGATGCGCCGGCTCCGACGACGGTTGCCTATTCTTCCAAGCAGGCGGCGGAAGACATTCGCGCCAGCGGGCTGTTCCTCCTGCCGGCGGCCCCTCGGGGGGGCGGCGGTGTGGCCGGCGCGTCAGGTGGAAGCGCGGGGCCGTCAGGCCCCGCGGTGAGGGCGTCGATCGGTGCGGCGGCGAAAATTCGCCTCATCGGCGTCGTGTTCAACGACCGGCGCGGCGTCTTTGCCATCGTGGAAGAACTGTCGAGCAAGCGGCAGGCGCTCTATCGCCTGCACGAAGAAATCCCGGACGTCGGCGAAGTCAGCGAAATCCATCCGGACGGCATGGTGGTGCGCCAAGGCGGCTTGGAGGAGTTGCTCCCGCTGGCCATGATTGAAAAGCCCGTTCCTGTCTCGACGCCCGGCGCTCCTGCCGGGGCCCCCGCGCCGGGAACACCGCTCAAGAAGGTGGTAGACCGCCGTGAAGTCGAGCAAGCCTTGAGCGACCTTCCCAAGCTGTTGACGCAGGCCCGCGCGGTCCCCAACATGGTCAACGGCGCGTTGAACGGGTTCCGCATCGACTACATCGCGCCCGCGAGTTTCTATGAAAAGATCGGGTTGCATACCGGGGATGTCCTGCAACGGGTCAACGGCATCGAGATCCGAGACCCGTCGACCATGTTCAGCCTGTTTCAACAGCTCAAGAACGAAAACACCGTCAAGCTCGACCTGGTACGGAACAACCAGCGGTCGACCGTCACCTACGAGCTGCGCTGAGCCCTTCCCCGGGTCCGTGTCTTCCAGCGATTTTACGTCTCATCATTCTGCCGAATACTTAAAGTTAACATTGAAGTCCTACGAGTGCTCTCCGGACGCCGTAATCCTTGCCTCGAGCGGAGAACTGAGAGTATGTTGGAACCGAACCACGGGGTTTCACCAGGCGTTCCTGCGCCTGGGCTTCTTCAACGTAAGCGATTCGCGATACCAACATGACGCTTGCCCGCGACGAACCGACGCCCGCGCCTGCCGAATCGGGATACGGCCGACCCTTGTTGGGCCGAATCCTCGGCGACAAGTTCAATCTCCTGGACTCAAAACTCGAGGAAGCGCTCGCGTATCAGCGCGAAAAGGGCGGGCGCCTCGGGGAAGTGCTGTTGCATCTGCGCCTGCTCCGGGAAGAGGAATTGCTGGAGGGGTTGGCGCTGCAATTCGAGCTGCCGTGGATGCCCCAGCTGGAAACCGCTCAGGTCGATCATGAGCTGATCAAGAAGGTGCCCATCGGCTTTGCCCGCCGGTACCGTGTGCTGCCGTTGCGCCAGGAAGACGGCGCCATCATGGTCGCAACCACCGATCCGCTCGAAACGGTGGCGTTGGACGATCTTCGCCTGCTGCTCGGGAAGCCGATCAAACCGGTGCTGACGACCGGGGTGGCGCTGCTCGCGTGCCTCAACCGGGCCTATGACGAAGTGGCCAGCCCGGCAGGGGCTGAGCAGGTCATGGAGGACATCGCAGCCAATCAAGATCTCGATGAGCTGGCGCACGAGTTGGACGAACCGCAGGACCTGCTGGACGCCACCGATGAAGCTCCCATCATCCGTCTCGTGAATTCCGTGCTGTTCCAGGCGGTGCGGCAGCGTGCCAGCGACATCCACTTTGAGTCGTTCGAACGCGGCCTGGTGGTCCGGTATCGCATCGACGGCGTCCTGTATCCGGTGCTCACCCCGCCCAAACATCTGCAGGCCAGCATCATTGCGCGGTTGAAGATCATGGCGGGCCTGAACATCGCCGAAAAGCGCCTGCCCCAGGACGGCCGGTTTGCCATCCGTACGGCGGGAAAGGACGTCGACCTCCGGGTCTCCGTGTTGCCCACGTCGCACGGCGAACGGGTCGTGCTTCGGCTGTTGGAGAAAGAGAACCGACTCTTGAATCTCTCGGAAATGGGCTTCTCTGGGGAGCGGTTGTCCGCCATCCAACAGTTGATCCAGCTGGCCCACGGCATCATTTTGGTCACCGGGCCGACCGGCAGCGGCAAGACGACGACGCTCTACGCCGCGCTGAGCCAGATCAACGCCCCGGACAAAAACATCATCACGGTCGAAGATCCGGTGGAGTATCAGCTGGTGGGCATCGGGCAGATGCAGGTCAATCCCAAGATCAACCTGTCGTTCGCCGCGGGGCTTCGATCGATTTTGCGGCAGGATCCCGACGTCATCATGATCGGAGAAATTCGCGATCGGGAAACGGCGGAAATCGCCATCCATGCCTCCCTGACCGGTCACCTGGTGTTTTCTACGCTGCACACGAACGACGCCGCCAGCGCCGCGACGCGGCTCATCGACATGGGCATCGAGCCCTTTCTGGTCGCCTCTTCGGTCGTGGCCGTGCTGGCGCAACGGTTGCTGAGGAAAATCTGTCCCGAGTGCAAGCGTCCCTACAAGCCCAGTCCGGAAGAGTTAAGCCGCTTGGACCTTCCGCCGACCTCTCCCGTCATGTTGTACCGAGGCGCCGGATGTGCGGCCTGCTCGCAAACGGGGTACCGCGGACGCACCGGTATCTTTGAATTGCTGGTGCTCGACGACGAGGTCCGGCGTCTCATCGGCGCGAAAGCGGACTCCTCAGCCATCAAACAAGCCGCCATGGCCAAGGGCATGGTGACGCTGAAGCAGGAGGGCGCGGAAAAAGTCATCCAGGGGTTGACCACCCTTGAAGAGGTCATGCGGATCACGCAGCAAGAAATCGAAATCTAACCATGCCGGTGTATCAATATCGCGGCTACCGTACGGACGGAGGCGCGGCGACGGGAATTGTCGACGCCGAGAACGTCAAGGTCGCTCGGCACAAGCTTCGCAAAGAAGGGGTCTTCCCCACCGATGTGGTGGAGCAGGGCCAGCGTGTGCCCAAGCCTCGAGAGGGCCGTGTCTACGGCCCGCCGGCCCGCGGGCGCGCGTCGCTCACCTCGACCGATCTCGCCCTGATGACGCGACAGTTCGCCACCCTGCTCGTGGCTGGCTTGCCGCTGGTTGAGGTACTCGGCGTCCTGGTGGATCAGGCGGAAAAGAAACACGTGAAAGCCCTGTTCGCCGACATTCGCGAGCAAATCCGCGGCGGCAAGGCCTTGAGCACGGCGTTGGAAAGCCACGGCAGAGATTTCTCGCCGATCTACATCCACATGGTTCGGGCGGGTGAAGCGAGCGGCGCTCTCGATCAGATCCTGTTTCGGCTGGCTGAATTCCTCGAGAAACAGCTGGCGCTGAAGAACAAGGTCACCAATGCGGTGTTGTATCCGGCCCTGATGCTCATCGTGGGCGTGGCGGTCTTGTTCTTCTTGATGACGTTTGTCGTGCCCAAAATCACCGCCGTCTTCGCCAGCATGAAGCAGGCGCTGCCTTGGCCGACGGTGGTGCTCATGTCGACGAGCCGGTTCTTCGCCGACTATTGGATGCTCCTCATCGGCGTGGTGATCCTCGGCGGCTTCTTCGTGCGGCGCGTGCTGCGCACCGCGGCCGGCCGGATGGCCGGAGACCGGCTCCTGCTCAGGCTTCCCCTCATCGGGGACGTGGCCCGCATGGTGGCCATTTCTCGGCTGGCCAGCACGTTGGCGACCATGCTGGCCAGCGGCGTCCAGTTGCTGGATGCGATGGATGTCTCCAAACGCGTCATGAACAACGGTGTGCTGGAGGAAGCCGTCGAGGGGGCCCGGCAGAACATTCGCGAAGGGGAGACCATCGCGGATCCGCTGAAGCGCAGCGGCGAGTTCCCGGCCCTCGTCACGCATATGATCGCCGTCGGAGAACGCAGCGGCGAGATGGAGGAAATGCTGCGCCGGGTGAGTCAAATCTATGACGGTGAAGTCGAGCGGGTGATCACCCGACTGACGTCGTTGTTGGAACCCATCATGATTTTGGTCATGGGGGTGATCGTGTTTTTCATCGTCGTGGCGATTCTGTTGCCCATTTTCGAAATGGGTCAGATGGTTCGATGACCGAGCCGACCGACGACATGCAGGAACAGAGATGGAGGTAGGCATGCGTGCATGGGTATGGAACGAAGCGCCGGCGCGAAGGAGCCGGACGCGAGGCCTGCTGCTCTCCGCGCACCGCGCGGCAAGACATGCAGGGGGATTTACGTTCATCGAGATCATGGTCGTGGTTGCGATTCTGGCCATTTTGGCGGCGTTGGTCGTGCCGCGCATCATGGGACGGACGGACGACGCCAAGCGCACCGCCGCCAAGGTGCAGATCCGCAACATCGAAGGAGCGCTCCAGCTCTATAAGCTAGACAACGGCGTCTATCCGTCCACCGAACAGGGCCTCAAAGCCCTCGTCGAAAAGCCGACCGTCGGCGTGGTGCCCAAGAAATGGAAACTCGGGGGCTACCTCCCGAAGCTGCCGGAGGATCCCTGGGGGAATCCCTACAAGTACACGAGCCCCAGCCAGCGCGGCGATTATGAAATCATGTCGCTCGGGACGGACGGCGAAGTGGGGGGCGAGGGAGTCAATGCGGATATCACGAACTGGAACCTGGACAAGGACTAAGCCGGCCTCCCGCGGGGCGCAGAAGACCGCCGGCCGCCTGGCCGGTTCAGCCGGCTTTACGTTGCTGGAGATGATCCTTGTGCTGTTCCTGATGAGCGGCGTCCTGTTGCTCGTTCTCCCGAAGGTGGTCACCGGGGAGAGCTTGGCTTCGAGCGCCCGGCAGTTCATCGGCGGGCTGCGCAGCCTGCAAAGCCTCGCGATCGGCATGCAAAAGCCGCTGAAACTGTATCTCGATCTGGACAAAGGAACCTATTGGGCAATGATCGTGGAAGGGACCGAAGAAAAAATCCCCTTGAAGACCGAATGGGCCGGGCGGCGGGCGTTGCCTGAATCCATCCGGTTCGCCGATGTGGCGGTGGGCCCGACGAGGCGGATGTCGGGACGGATGGAACTCCTGGTGTTTCCCAATGGGCGGATGGACAACGTCATTCTTCACCTAAGCGATGAAGGGAGCAACCTCCTCGGCATTGCGGTGGAATCGGTGACCGGCGAAATTCGCACGAGCGACGAGCGAATCGAGCCGCCCAAGAATCGGCTGCTGCCGGAACGACTCCGGCCACTCTTGCAGGCCTCGCAGGGACCGAGCCCCGCGTCCCTTGGCATCCGGCTTCAGTAACCATGCATCCCATCGCTCGAATACCCTGGCACGAGGAGCGGGGGTTTACGCTCCTGGAGGTGCTGCTCGCCATCGGCCTCTTGGCGATCGCGCTTCCCGTACTCCTGGGCCTGCGCAATTTTGATCTCGACTTGGAGGCCAAGGCCAAAGACATCACCTTCGCGACGTTGCTGGCGCAGGAGAAACTCCTCGAGACGGAATTGCTGGGCGTCTACCCCGTGGGGGAAATTACCGGGGACTTCCAAGCGCCTCCGATCGGTGTGCAGTCTCCCCCAACCGGGGACCGGGCGCCGGGATACAAATGGAAGCGGACGATCTCACCCACGCCGCTGGAACTCGTGCGGGAGGTCCGCGTTCAGGTGAGCTGGCCCCGCGGGGACAAGGAAGAAACGTTGGAAGTGAGTACCTATGTGTTCGCCGGGCTTACCTTTTAACGCCATTGATCGGCGGGATGCCCGCCTGACGCCACGCGTTTCGGAGCGGGGCTTTACCCTCGTCGAGGTCCTGGTTGCCATGGCGCTGCTCGCGACGGTGGGCGCGATCGTATTCGGGTCGTTGGTCACCACCACGCACGTCGTGGAAGCTGGGCGCGAGCACGCGAAGAAGGAACAAAGCGTGCGACGGATTCTGCGCCTGATGGCGGATGAGCTGTTGATGAGCCGGAATCCGCAGAACTTCCCCTGGATCGGCGTGAACGGCACGCAGGAGGGCCAGCCTGCCGACACCATTGCCTTTGTCGCGCTCTCCGACGGGACCCCGCTGGCCCGTGGACCGGAGAGCGATACGATCCGCGTGCTCTATACCCGGGAACGCGACCGGCTCATGCGGTTCTCCCGGCGGAATGTGTACGGGATGACCGATGAATCGGTGGATCACATCGAATTGGCCAATCGCGTCAAAGCCTTCAACGTCCGGTACTACGACGCGCAGGCCAGGGTGTGGGCTGATGAGTGGTCGACGATTACGAAAATGCCCAAGGCGGTGCTGCTGGAGGTGACCTTTCAGCCCCCCGACGGGGAGCCGTGGACCGTGCGTGAGTGGGTCACGATCGGAGCGACATGATCGCACTTGAACTCAAGGGAGACTGGAAGGAAGCCGCCGCGTGGATCGGCGGGGGCTTGGCCGCCTTGCTGGTGAGCTTCCTGGCGACGTTCCCCTACGACGCGCTGAACGCCCGTATGCTGGGAGAAGCCCGCCGGCTGACCGGGATGGAAGTGCGTGCGGGCGAGTGGACCATCGGCTTTCCCTTGAGCTTGGAATGGCGCCGCCTTACCTTCGCTCCGCCCCAAGGGGACGCCGTGGACCTTGCCGTGCTTGAAGCCCGGGTGGGTCTCTTGAAGGCGTTGACGGGTGGCGCGGGTCTCGATCTGATCGCGCGGCAGGGAGAGGACGACAAGCGGGGCACCGCCAGGGGAACCATCACGGCGGCGTCATGGTCGTTTGCCGGACCCGTGGCCGTCAAAGGTCGAGTACAGGAGTTTGACCTCTCGAAGATCCTGCAACGCTATGTTCGGCAGGGATTGCTCAGCGGAGAGTTTTCGCACCGTCTCGAGTCCGGACAAGCGGCCGGCGATCCGATCAAGGGAGAGGGCGTCTGGCATGCTACCGTGAAGGATTTGACCGTGGACCAGATTCAGGTCGGCGGAGGCCGGACACTCTCGCTGGCCTTTACCACCGTGTCGCTGGCAGCGAATTGTCGCGACTCCGTCTGCACGGTCACGGAGTTCAAGGGAGACGGGTTGGACGGGACGGTAACCGCGGACGGCACGATCACTCTTCAGCAGCCGGTTCGGCAGAGCCTATTAGCGTTAAACGTGACGGTGGTTCCCGGTCCCGGATTTGCTTCCAAGGCCACCACCTTGGGGCTTCCTCCCCTGCCACCGGGCGCGCCGATCACGTTCAAAATCGGCGGGACGATGGCGCAAGCGAAAATCGCATTGTAAAGTGGCAGTTTCCAAGGCATAGTGGATCGCGATGGCAATCGTGACTGAATGCGTCGGTTTGGACGTCGGGCAGACCGGCTTGAAAGCTGTACGGTTTCGCCGGCGTTTGAGCGGGCGCGAGAGCATCGACTATTTTCAACATCCGCTGCCCTTCGCCAAGCCTGAAGATTTGGAACCGGCTCGGCGCGCGCGCTCGCTCCGGGGCTTTCTGTGGCAGCACGGGCTCTACGCCACCGATCGGTTGGTGACGGCCATCCCCTGTCAGGACCTCTTCGTCAGGACCCTCTCCTTTCCATTTAAAGATTCGAACAAACTCGCCCAAGTCGTCCCCTTCGAAGTCGAAAACCTGGTCCCCATGCCGTTGGAGGATCTGGCGATCGGCAGTCTCGTGTTGCCCCCGGCCCAGGTGGACGGCACCGATCGACCCGCCAGCAAGGGCTCCGAAGTGCTCGTCACGGCTGCTCCGAAGGACAAGGTGGCCGAGCATCTTCGGTTCCTGGCGCAGGCGGACGTGGAGCCGTCGGCGATCAATGTCGATGCGATGGCACTGTTCTCCGTCACGCAGTTTTTGCGGGAGGAGGGGGCCCGCGTCCCGCCGGATTTGGCGATTATCGACGTGGGGGCGTCCAAGACGACTCTATGCCTGGTGCATGAAGGCCGTCCGGTCGTCCTGCGGACGATCCTGTGGGGCGGCAACCATGTCACCCACGCCCTTGCGGTCCGTCAAGCCTGCAGCTTCGCCGAGGCCGAACGCCGAAAGCGCTCCATGGCGGCGCAGCACGTCGAGCCTTGGCTCGAGCCGCTGCTCAAAGAACTGCGCGTGACGTTGCATGCCTATGAGGGGGCCGAACGCGGGCGGCTGACTCACTGCTGGGTGTCCGGAGGCGGATCAAAGCTGCGGGAGATCGGCGCGCACATCGCGCACCATCTAGGCCTGTATCCGGTCGGCCCACGTCAGGGGTTCGGCGCGAACAGCCCTCGGGCCTTCTCGGTGGCGTTCGGGCTCGCCATCCATCCCAAAATCGTCCGCCCTCGATGGCGCTTCAAACCCTCCCCCACCGGCCTGGCGCTGGATCTGAAGAGTGTCACCGAAGAAGGGGCGAAACAGGGCACCTCGCAGGCCGACCGGCGACTGGCCATCGGGGCCGCCATAGTGGTCGGGATTCTGGCACTTGCCGATGTCGGGGTCCACTTCAGCCTGAAAGATAAGCGTGCCGCCTCGCTCAAGGCGGCCTTGCAACAACAGTATGAGCAGGCGTTCGGCTCTAGCGCGGCGCCGGGCGACGAATTGGATCAGGCCCGGTACCGCTTGGAGTCCGTCAGCAAGGCGCTGAGCATCGTCGACAGCACTCAAGGCAACGTCTTGGCGACGCTTTCGACCCTGGTCAAGCAGCTTCCGACCGGCACACCCGTGAAAGTCCGGGAGTTGACGGTGGATGGCGCCATCGTCCTGATGGAAGGCGAGACGACGTCGTTCGACGCCGTGGAGAAAATCAAGCAGACCCTGATCGGCAGCGCACCGATTCAGGAGGTATCGGTCACCGAAACCCGCGTGGGCGCCTCCCCGAATCAGGTGGTTTTTCGGATGAGCGTGACGGTGAAACAGCCATGACGCACGCGCTTCGAGAGCGATGGCAGCAGATGTCGGCGCGGGAGCGGTCGATCCTGTTGGCCGGCGGCGTCGTCATCGGGTTGAGTCTGCTCTTCGTCCTCATCGTCGATCCACTGCTGTCCGCGCTCGACCGGCTGGACCGGCAGGCGGCTCGCAAGCAGAAGGACATGAAGGAACTGGCCTCGTTGGCGCAGGAGTATGCGGTCAAGCGCGCCCGCCTCGACCAAATCGAAAGCCGCCTGCCGCAGCCCGACAGCCACTTTTCACTGCTGGCGTTTATGGAAGAAGCGGCGACGGGGGCCCAGGTGCGCGAGCGCATCACCGGCATGCAGCCGCAGGAGCAGACGTTGGCCTCGGGCTATCAGGAAACCGCCGTGGATCTGCGTCTGGAAGGCGTGCAACTGCCCGAGTTGTTGTCGCTGCTGGTGGCCGTCAGCCAAGCGCCGTATGATCTCCAGGTGCGGCACCTGCAGATTCGGCCGAAATACGACAATCCCGTCAATTTGGACGCAACCGTCCGTATCGTGAGCTATGCGAAAGGATGACGAACGCGGGGTGGCGCTGCTGCTGGCCCTGCTGGTCCTCACCCTGTTGGTCGCCCTCATCCTGGAATTCGACGCGGAGGCGCGGCGCGAGTACCGCGAGGCGGCGGCGTTTCGAGACAGCTACAAGACCCGCATGTTGACGCGGGCCGCCGTCCAGGCGGCTCGCGCCGTGCTCCAGCAGGATTTCTTCCGCGACCGCCAGCTGGGCACGTCGTTCGACGGTCCGACCGACATCTGGGCCCTGCCGATCAAGAACTACGCCATTGGAGACGGCCTGCTGAGCGCTCAAATTACGGACGAGCGCGGCAAGCTCAACGTCAACGACCTGGCGGTCAATCTGGGCGACGAGCTCCAGCGGAAGACGAAGATCTTCCGGTTCAAGCGGCTGTTCGAGCTCCTCCAGATTCGTCCGGATCTCGTGGACGCGCTGGTGGATTGGGTGGATCAGGACGAGCAGCCGGAGCCGGCCGGTGCCGAGAGCCTGTACTATCAATCGCAGAGGCCGCCCTATCGCGCCGCGAATGTTCCGCTCGAATCGTTGGGTGATCTTCGGCTGATCAAGGGATTCACCCAGGAGATCGTGAATCGGCTCGAGCCCTATTTGACCGTGTATCCGCTGGAAGGCAATGGGGCGGTGAACCTGAACACGGCCCATCCTTTCGTCATCCAATCGCTCGATCCCGCCATCACGCAAACGATGGCCAACGAGATCGTGCAGAGCCGTCCCTTTCGAAACAAAGTCGACTTGGACCGCGTCGGCAGCTTTCGGGAAATCGGCGCCAGACTGCGCAGCGACTACGACATCAGATCCGACCACTTCTCGGCCCGCTTTAGTATCACGATCAACGAAACCACGCAAAACGCGATGGTCGTGCTGCGCCGCGAGCCCAATCGCGGCGACAGTACCGTGCTCTACCTGCGGTTGTTGTGACGCACCCGCCTTTCACCCCGGCGAAGATTTAACACGTCTGTAACACGCGGGTTACGCCCCGGCAATCTCATGCCGGTACCCTCCGGATCGTGATCGTGACGACTTCAGACTCACAGGAGGAACGATCGGATGTCGCAGCCGAGACGGGCAATTCATCGTGCAGGGGCCTGGAGCACCGGCCTTGTCCTGCTCCTCGCGATGGGCGCTGTGGCCGACAGGGCGGGCGCTGAAATCAGCGGGCCGTTCGCCGCTGTCACCACCGACTCCACCTTGCCGCGTTACAGTCCGCAGGCGGAGGTTGCGGGAGCCTTCAAAATTGAAGGATCCGAGACGATGTCTCCCCTCTTGAGCCGCTTGAGCTTGGAATTTCAGCGCCGGCAGCCAAAAGTGGCGATCGAGGTCAGGGGGGGTGGGTCGACGAAGGCCGTCGCCGAATTCGTCCAGCCTCCGCTGAGTAAGACCGGAAAAATCATGCTTCGAGAGGAGCGAGCCGCGAGTTTTAAGATCCTGGCGTCCTCCCGTGAGTTGTACGATGCCGAGATCAAGGAATTTGTAATCCAAAACGGCTACGAGCCCACCGCGGTTCCCGTGGCCGTCGATGCCGTGGCGCTGTATGTCCACAAAGATAATCCCCTCCAGGGGCTGACCCTGGACCAGGTGGATGCCATGTATTCGACGACCAGGAACCGGGGATACAAAACGCCGATCAAACTCTGGGGGGACGTCGGGCTCACGGACGGCTGGGAAAAGGAGCCGATTCATCTCTACGGCAGGGACCGCCGATCGGGCACTCGTGCGTTTTTCCAAGAACATTGCTTGGGAGGCGGTGAATTCGCTCCTGGCGTGCACGAAGATCCGGGTGCCGCATCGGTGATCCTCGATGTCAGCCGGGATCGGCTGGGCATCGGCTACAGTGGGCTCGGCCTCCTGGCATCGTCGGTCCGTGCGGTCCCGTTGGCCGAAGCGGCGGGTATGCCCTTTGTCGCCCCCTTGTCCGCCACCGTTGCGGATCAAACCTATCCCCTGCGCCGCGTCCTCTACTTGTACGTCAACAAATCGCCGAAGGAGCCCTTGCCCCCGGCGGCACAGGAATTTCTGACGTTTGTCATGAGCTACGAGGGGCAGGACGCCGTGAAGAAGGCCGGGTTCTTCCCGCTCCCGCCCGGCCAGGTGGCGAGGACACTCCTGGCATTCGGTCTCTCGGATCGAACGAGGCCCCCGCTCCGGTAAGCCCGTCTCTCTTCCCGCCAGGGCTGCGCTTCTCGTGAGAGCAGCCATTCTTCTTGCTTCAGATTGTAGTGCTCCAAGGACGCGGCAGGCCGCCGTTACGGTTTGGGTGAGGCCGGCGGACGAGCGGAGGGTTTCTTTTTGGCTTTGTCGATCTCTGCTTGAAGCGCGTTCAACTGATCGGTCAGCTCTTGCACCTTCTTGTTCTGCTCTTCCAGGCGCCCGCGGAGGTCAAGATTCGACTTGGTCAGTTCGCGCACCTGCAGCTGTAGCTCTTCCTGTGATGGCGCCGTCGTCTTGGCATCGGGTGGCGGAGGCGGAGTGGCGTCCTCGATCGCGGCCCGCGCTCCGGCACCACGGGTCACGGCCAACGCAAGCACCTCTTTGACGTTGACGGACACGTGAACGGTCTCGAACGGCGCCCACCGTGGCTCCTCGGCATCGGGTACCATCGCTGCCTGAGCTGGTCCGGCCACCCACAGTTTCATGCCTTTGGTGTCGCGCGGATCTTTCACGTCACCTCCGGCCGTATTAGCCCGGAGGATCGACGAATGGTCTGTGACGACGACGTGGAGATACCGTCCTCGGAGGAACAGCGCACCTTCCGTGCGGTCCTCGCTATAGGTGACGTCGGGCTTGGGAAGCGAGAAAGCCACGCGCTCGCCAGCTGTGGCTTCCTGAAAGGCGATCGACAGCGGATCCGCGATGGTGGCGAGTTCCCGGGGCGTAAACAGAGGGACCGGACGGGGGGGCACGAGGGCGCCGAGGACGGTGCCGCTCCAGCCGCTGACCTGAATGACGCTGAGCAGCGATGCGACCTCGGACGCCGTCAACGTGGCGGGGTGATTGTTGAAGACGTCGCCGGAGACCGTGGGGTCCGGTTCAATGCGGAGACGGATATCATTGTGATCGTACACGACGCGGCCCGTCTGGCATCCTGCGAGCAGCCACACGCCTAGCGCCATGCACCATAACGACTCTCTGAGGACGTGACGGGTCACTTGCATTCGAATTGAATGCCCCATTTGCGATCGGTGCCGATCTGCGGCCCCCAGGCTCGATCCACCGCGTTGCTGACCTTCGGCAGCTCTCCTTCTTTCACGATCTTGGCTCCGGCGGGACACTTCCCGTCGATGAGGCGCAAGGCTTCCCGCCGCCCGGCCGAGGAGAAGATATCGTGTTCCGATTCAATGGAAAAGGCCGCGATGCCGCCGCGGTCCGTCTCACGCTGAAGCGCGGCTCCCTGACCGCAGCCTGCCAGGACCCAGAGCGCGGCCGCGAGGAAACAGGGCGTGGCAATGTGGGACGAGTGCAAGGCCGAGTGTGTCCCGCCTAGGAGTTCCGGGTGCAAAGCGTCTCCTCGACGAGGGGTTGGTATCCCCCGCCGGCGTTGAAGGGAAATTCACCAATCTCGCGGCCGCCGGTCTTCCAGACATGGACGCAGATCGCCTCAACGGTCGGGAGGCTCTTGGGCAGATCATCGACGGAGAAGATGTTTGGTGACTGAGTCATGCCCACCACGATGAGACGGTTGCCGCGCTGAAGCAAGGATGGATCGATCCGACCGCGGTACACCACCGCGAATTCTCCCCGGCTCTTGCCGGTGTCCTTCGGGCCGTAGGCGGGATGCTCGACGATGGGCAGTTGCGCGACGACGATTGAAACGGTCTCCCCTTTTGTCGCCGCATCGATGATTCTGCCGCCCAGCTGAACTTTCTTGCCTTCGGCTTGATTGGGCAGCATACGCCACCGGGTAAAATCGAAGTCGGGGTCGACACCCTTCGTGGCGTCTGGTGGGAAGATGGAATCGGACGCACAGGCGCCCAGCAGGAAGCCGGCGATCACCACCATGCCCAGAACGATGGTTTTCATAGTATCTCCATACGCTTTCCGCTTCGCAGAAAGCAATGCCGGCGGCATGGCCTGCTACATGAAGCGAACTTGGAACTGCACAAAAAAGGCGTTCTGCGCGAACGGATCGGTTGCGGAATCGTAGGCCGGTGTGCCCGGCCCGGTTCCCAGCCCCGAGTGGTGGCGAAACTCATAGTTGAATTGGATCTTGCTCTGGATCTTGGGCGGGAAATTTTCGAAGTAGTAGGTCAATCCCACGATGGTCCTGGTGTAGAGGTCGTTGGACATCTTGGTATTCGGATCGAACTGTTCATACATCAGCGTCGGTTCGAAATTCTCGAACGGCCCGCGGGTGATCAGATATTTGCCGAGGACATACCAGGTGCGACGCATCATGCCGGGTGCGCCGGAACCGCCGCACACGGCCGTATCGGCGCAACTGCCCTGCGCCGGCGTACCGACGGTCGTGGCATTGGCTCCGTCGTGGCCCTGCCAGTATTCGCCCTGCAGCATCAAGCCCGGGAATACCTTGGAGGTGTAGCGGAAGTCGACGCCGTAACGGTCGAAATCGCCTTTGCCGCGCCCGTTGATCAGCGTGCCCGTATTGTTCGATTCGCCTTGGATGGTGGTGAAGCTGATGAACGACACATCGCTGGCAAACCAGCGGACACGGGTGTACAAGGCTTTCGGTTGGTTAGCGCCGCCGATCCCGGACGCGTTGTTCACCAGGGAGTTGGCCTGGTAATTGTTGTTGTTTGTGATCCCGGCGACGTACTCCAGGCGGTTCGCGATCCGCCCTCGCACGTCGACAAAATAGTCACGCTCCTGGATGAACTCGATCGTTCCTCCGGTCCCATTCCGGTTTTGTCCTGGGCCGCCGCCTCCTCCTACGGCATTGAGGTAGGGCGAGCTGATGACGTCGCGCAACCCTCCAGACGTTTCGCTGAAGATACCGAACGGCATGCGGAAGATGCCCAATCGAATCATGTTGAGCGTAGGCGCCCATGACTGGACCGGGCGCACATCGATGTAGGCCTCACGGAAGAATGTGGCTGAGACCGGGGGCCCCCCCGGTTTGTTGGCACAATTGCCTCCTGGACTGTTGGAGCAATCCGGAGTTGAGTTGGTCAGGCCGGTGCTTTGAAACTCCAGGAGAGTATGCCAACGGGGAATCATTTCGCTCAGCTTGCCCCAGAAAATGATTTCTGACCGGCGAATCGAGAAACTATCCTGACTTTTTCCCTCCGGGACCTGTGCGTCCACATGCCCGTACTGGACCTGCAGGGCGTTCAGGCCGAAATTCACCTTGTCGCGCAGCATCGGGAGAAGCTCCGTCTTGGCTTTCCATTCCTCGATGCTGTCGAGCCGGCGGTTCTGATCTGCCGCCTTGTATTCCTGCTCAGCGCGGATCTGGATCCACTCATCCATCGTGATCGTGCCCTTTTGCAGTAGCAAATCCTCGATGGACGTCCCGCCGGGTGGGAGCTCTCGAGCTGGCGGCCCCTGCTCCTCGGCGGTGGTGGGATCAGCCTGTGCGAGGCTCTTCGATCCGTCGGCGGCCTGGGCAGGCAAAGACAGCCCCAACGTGAGAAACGCCACTGCCGTATACCCGACGACTCCTCGCCGCTCCGATGAGCATGTCATCTTTCGTCTCCCTCCGCGCACCCGGTGAACAAAATGGTAAGCCGCTGTCGGGCACGCGTGAGAAACGTCTCATGAATTGGTCACGGGAAGATTACGGTAGTGTTACAGCGCGGTTAAAAAAACGGATCGTGGTGAGGCGACAGCAGCAGGAGGGTGGATTGAAAGCTAGTCTACCGAGTGGCGACACGGAACGAAGGCGTGTCGTGCCGACGGCCGGCGCTCAATTCTATCCCGCATCGTCGAGGACGGATTGGGAGACCCGCGGCCTCGAAGGGGTGAACTGGTGCTGGTGCGCTTTGCCTTAGTCGTGCTCGATCAGCCGCCATCCTTCGCGCTGGATGCACCGCTCCGTCGCGTTGATGATCATCAGCTGACTGCCTTGCTGCAGCTTCGGGTCACGCAGCACCAGCGTCTGGCAGCGATTGTAATCGTTGGTGAATTCAGAAGACGGCTTTTGCGGATGAACCCATTCGGTGGAGCTGCACCCGACCATAGTGAGGGCCAAGGCCAGGACGACGGACACACGTACGGGCATGGTTGACACCTCCAGAATAGCGGCAATGGTGCGAGAAGATAGACGTAAACGGGTGCGCCGTCAAGGACCGCGCCAGAAGAGGTCGCGCTTGGAGGGAACGTTCCAGCCGAGGGGCACTTTGATGCAGGCCTCATTGCCGGCGACATTGTACGTGAGGTTCGGGAAGAGGGAGCGGGCCAGGAAAATGCCCCGTCCGTTGGCCTCTCGATGATTGGTGTCCGCATCGGTGCGGTTGAGCAGGCCCTGCCATTTGAAGCCCTTTCCCTGGTCCGCGATGCGGTACTCCAGCGTCTGCGCGGGTCCGTCGTAGCGAACCGTAATGGCGACCGTGCGATCCTTCAATCGCGGCGTGGACAGCCGCTGGGCCAACAGCTCGTCATATCGATTGTCGAGGATCGCGCGGGATTTCTCCTGATAGAAGATCTCCAGGTTGCCGTGCTCTATCGCGTTGAACAGCAATTCGGAAAGGGTGCCGCGGAGGTGCAACCGCTGCACTTCGGAGAGAGAGCCCGCGGTGGTCTTGATCAACCAGGATACGATGCCGGGAACGTGTGAGGGATTGGAGTCGATGGTCAGGCGGTACTCGCAGTGCTGCAGACCTGGAAGATGGGCGATGTTGGCCCGCGTCGCCTGGCGGGCCCGTTGCAGGGCATGCGCCAATTCCTCGACGCCGATGGGCTTCTGCAGATAGTCGACCGCCCCGGCCCTCAGGGCCTCCACTGCGGCGGCGTTCGATGGCTGCCGTGTCAGGACGATGACCGGACAGCCGTCCTGTCTGGCCCGCAGCGTCTTGGCCAGCATGAGCCCGTGACCCTCGGGAAGGAATGCGTCGGTGATCACAATGTCCGGGGCCGTCAGATCGATTGTGGACAGTGCCGCGCGCGGGTCGGCGGCGGTGATCACCGAAAAGTCCCGCCCCTGGACATGGTCAAGGATTTGGGCTTGGGTGTCGGGACAGGGATCGATGACCAGCAGCGTGCACGGGTGTACGGTCGTCATGAGCTTTCTCCCTCAGCCAGACGGCGGCGGAGCGCTTCAAGGAGGCGATCCATCTCCGCCTTCAAGGCGCCGTAGGCCTGCGCCGCCTCCTCGACCCTCCCCGACTTGCCGAGCGCTTCTAAGTCTCTGGTCGCCTGAAACACGGATGGAGCGCAGAATTGCAGCACCGCACCCTTCAGGCGGTGGGCCGACCGCGTGAGTGCCGCGGGGTCACGTAAGGTAAGCGCCGCATGGATGGCAGCCAGATCCTTTGGGCCCTGGTCCAAGAACAGCTTCGCCATGCAATGGAAAATCTCGACGTCGTGATCCACCCGTGCCAACGACTCGTCGAAATCGCAGACCGAATCCGGCATGGTCACCCCTTCACTTCAACGGCGACGATCGCGACGTCGTCGGGAAACAAATCATGGCCAAGCCACTCGAGTGCTTCGTCGAGGAGCGCCTCGGGAATCCGCTCCAGTTCGAGAGGTCGAAGCCGCTGGACGGCCGCACGGAGGCGCTCCAGCCCCCACAGTTCCTTCGTCGGGCCGGGTGCCTCGTACAGCCCGTCGCTGAAGAGCAACAGCCGATCGCCCGCTGCCAGCGGCTCGACGCGCGACTCATACCGGGTGTCGGGGCAGAATCCCAGCGGGAGCGCCGGCTGGCTCAAGGCGAGTATGTGACCATCGGCCCGCTGCAGCAGCGCGCCTCCGTGGCCGGCGCTGGCATAGGTCACCGTCCGCGTGCGTGCGTCGAGGCGTGTGAACACGATGGTGAAGTAGCCGCCGTCTTCCGTCATCGGAAAGCACCGGTTCGCTTCGGTCAAGATGGCTCCAGGATCGTTCGATCCCACCTGGTGGCGCAGGGAATCCCGGCGCAAGAACGTCGACAAAGAGGCCGAGCGCAAGGCCGAAGAGACGCCATGCCCGGAGGCATCCAACAGATAGAGTCCCATCGCGGCGTCTCCCCACTCGACGATGTTGAAGAGGTCCCCGCCCAAACCCAGCGACGGCCGAAAGGCGTGAACCACGGTGGCTCCCGGCAGGATTGCGCCTTGGGGCGGCAGCAAAGAGCGAACGTAGTCGGCGGCGGACTGCAACTCGCGCTCGAGCAGCTCCTGCTTGTGCTGGATGTCGTCGCGCGCGCGCTCGAGCGACCGCACCAGGCTTGCCGCCCGCATGCCGGCCTGCACCCGGGCCGTGATTTCTTGCTTGCTCGCGCTCTTGCTGAGGAAGTCGTCGGCGCCGCGGGCGAGACCTTCCGCGATCTGCTGGGGCTGGTCGTGCCCCGTCATGAGCAGAATCTGGCTCGATTGCAGCAAGGGGTCTCTGCGGACCAATTCGCACAGCGACGGGCCATCTATCTCCGGCATCATCCAATCGACGATGGTGAGATCCGGCCGTTCTTGCCGAAGCAAGGCAAGTCCGGTCTTCCCGTCGCCCGCTTCCAGGACGCGGTACCCCAACCGCTTGAGCCGCGCGCTCATGCTGAGCCGGGCGACCGGTTCGTCGTCGACCAACAAGACAGTCTGGGGAGCGGCTGGAGGCGGTGAGAAGTCGGGCGTCATGCCCATCCTTACGCCGCGTGGGCGCGACCTGACAGGGCGTCCTGTTCGCTGTCATAAATGGGGATCAGCTTGGGCAGGTTGGCGAGACCCATGATCTCGCGCACGTAGCTTTGAGGCTTCACAATGCTCACGCGGGCGTCGTTTAATTTAAAGTTCTGCGACACCAGCGCCAGCATGCCAAGGCCCGAGCTGTCTACGAAACGGACTTCAGCCATGTTCAAGAGCATGTGCCGGCAGCCTCGTTGTTGCAGCGCGCTGACCGCGGTCTTGAACCGCTCCCGATTGGCATAGGTCAGATCCCCGTTGATGTCCAGGACGACCCCGTTGGGAACCGGGCGCTCGGTGATATGCATCATGTGCCTCCGTTGTGCTGATCCGGCCGCCTAGGCGGCGTGTCCGCTGACCGCGGCCTCTTCACTGGGATAGGTGGGGATGATGGTCGAAATATTGGATAGGTCTAGGATCTGCTTGACGGTGCCTTGGGGACCGACAAGACTCAGGCGCTTGTTCTCGCCCTTGAATTGCTGGGCGGTCAGGGCCAGCAGGCCTATCGCCGCGCTGTCCATGTAGGTCACATGCTCGACGTTCAGAATCAGATGGCGGCAGGCTGAGACGCGGGATCGTTCCACCGGGACCGAGAACTCCTTTCGGTTGCCGTAGGTGAATTCGTCGGCCAACTCCAGGACGAGTGCGTCTCGCAGGACTCGTTGGGTGATGCGCATGGCTGCCTCTCCTTCAGCCGGGATTCGGTCTTTCCACTGCTTTAGCGGCTGTTTGGCCCAAAGAGTTGAGTGGTGGTCCGGTTCTTGTGACGCGGCATTTCGCCACACCGTCTCTCAAGGGAATGGCGAACCCGCTTCGGGCAATGGAATGTCGACGCGATCGTCGGCCGTCGAGCCTTGCGAAAGGGCCGTCGTCTCGAGCACGATGATCTCGACTCGCCGATTCTTGGCCCGGTCTTCCGGACTCAGGTTGGGCGCGAGCGGGCGCGAATCGGCGTAGCCGACTGCCGCCAAATGCGAGGGCGGCACCCCGTAGAGTTCGCTCAGCACCCGCACGACATGCACGGCCCGCGCGGCGGAAAGCTCCCAGTTCGACGGAAACTGGGCCGTCCGGATGGGCACGTTGTCGGTGTGGCCTTCCACCCGCACCTGACGGTTCAGTTCGGTCAACACCTCCGCGAGGGTCCTGAGGAACTCCAGTGCTTCGGGACGCAGATTCGCGTCGCCTTCATGGAACATCACGGAGTCCGGGACGGTGATGACGATCTCGCCCGTCTTGCGTTCCACCGGCTCCATGAACTGATACTGGACCGCGCTGTGAAACGATTGCATGACGGCTCGCAGGCGCCGGATCGCGACCTCGCGGCTCATCTCCAATGAAGGCAGGATCGTCGCCGGCTTCGTGTTGCCGATGGCGAAAGGGGTGTTGGATAACGGCGGCGCGTACATCGGATTGAGCGCCGCTTTGATCGATTCGCTGACGGTGCGGAACCGGCCTTCGTTGACCGCGGACACCGAATACATGACGACGAAAAATGCAAACAGTAGGGTGATGAAATCGGCATAGGACACCAACCAGCGTTCGTGGTTCTCATGCTCTTCATGTTTGTGTTTGGGCATGCGAGCGACTCACACTGCGGCTGCGGCCGACTTACTTCTTCGGTTCCTTCGTCCGATCGTGCGGCGCGAGATAACTTTCGAGCTTTTCCTGAAGCAGGCGCGGGTTCTCGCCTTGCGCCAGGCCGACGAGGCCCATGATGATCATGGTGCGGGAGGCCGACCCCTCCTTCAGCTTGTACTTGATCTTGTTGGCAACCGGCAGAAAGAACAGGTTTGCGCTGCCGACCCCGTACACGGTCGCGACGAAGGCCACCGCGATGCCGGATCCAAGCTTCGACGGATCGGCCAGGTTCTCCATGACGTGGATCAAGCCGAGCACGGCTCCCAGAATGCCGACGGTCGGGGCATAGCCGCCGGCGGCCTCCCACACCTTGGCGGCGGCGAGACCTTCCTCTTCATGCTGCTCGACTTCGATTTCCAATATCTCATGCACCGCCTTCGGATCCGTTCCATCGACGATCAGTTGGACGCCTTTCTGCATAAACGGGTCCCGGATGTCCTTCAGTTTGCCTTCCAAGGCCAGCAGACCCTGCTTTCTCGACACGTTGGCAAGGTCCAGGATCAGCTTGATCACGCCCTTGTTATCGACCGGCTTGGCTCCGAGCGCCAGGGAGAGCGAGCTGATGGCCTTCAAGACGACTGGAAACGGGCTTTGGACCAGGCAGGCGCCCACGGTTCCGCCGATCACGATGATAAAGGCGGTGAGCTGGAGGATTGAACCGAGGTGCCCGCCCTCGAGCGCTTGTCCTCCGATGATGGCGCCGATGGCGACGACGACGCCGAGGATGGTTGCAAAATCCACGCAGCTCTCCTGTCGACGATCAGGGGCCGGGCCCATGCCGGGCCTCAGCCCCACGCTTTCGTACTATTGCGACCTCTGGCGCAGATCTGTTACCGTGCGCCTATTCCCGAAAGGAGGCCTCACGTGCACTCGTTGGATTGTCTGGTGCTCGACGCGAAGCAGGCCATTCTCGACGAGCAGCACCGTCGTTTTCAGGCTCTCCAGCGGGAAGGCAAAGTGACGGAGGCCATGCAGCAGTTTCATACCACGCTGAGCTGCGCCTCAGATCTCCTGAACGAATCGCTGCGTCTTCTCGAACGAGTCCTTGATACGCAGCGTCGCCCTCCCGCAAACCCGCCTGCTAGTGGTGAGGCCCCGTCCCCGTAGTCCCCTCTAGCGCCGCATGCTCATGCGGCAGCAGCAGACGATTCAGGTCCAGCACGATCAGGAGACGGTCCTCGATCCGCCCAACGCCTTGGGTGAATTCGGCGCCGGCCGAGCTGCCAACCGACGGCGGCGGCTCGATGGCCGATTTGGGAATTCGTAAGACTTCCACCACTTCATCGACGATCAGCCCCACCATGCGCTGCCGGACCAGGACGACCATGATCCGCGAATCGTCGGTCTGATCCGTCCTGGGCAGGCCGAAACGCCGACGCAAGTCCAGTACGGGAATGATGCGCCCACGCAAATTGATGACCCCTTCGACATAAAAGGGCGCCTTCGGCACGCGGGTCACTTCCACCATGCGGTTGATTTCCTGGACGCTCAGCACGTCCAGCGCGAATTCCTCGTGCGCGATCCGGCACGTTACAAATTGGCACAGATCCTCGCTCGCCGCGGTTTCGCGTGAGGGGGTGGCTCGTTGAGACACGACCCCCGCGCCCGGGGTGACCCCGAGCGCGTTTTTTTCTTCAACAATCATCGCCATCTCCTCTCGAGCCCTTTCAAACCTTGAAGGCTCCGACGATGCCTTGCAGTTCCACGGCCAACTGACTCAGGTCATGGCTGGCTTTGGCCGATTCGTTGGCCCCGGACGCCGATTCTCTGGTCACTTTGGCCACGTTTTCGATGTCCGTCGCGATCTGCTGCGTGGCGACGGATTGCTCCTCCGATGCGACGGCGATTTGACGGATCATGTCCGCGCTCTCCGAGACCATTTGAACGATGCGCGTCAGCGCTTCGCCGGTCTTGTTGACCAGCTCCACACCGCCGGACACTTTCTGCGTGCCCTGCTGCATGGATTCCACCGCGCCGCGCGTGTCCTGCTGGATCTGGCGGATCATGTCGCCGATTTCCTTGGTCGCTTTGGTGGTCCGCTCGGCCAATTTCCGGACTTCGTCCGCGACGACCGCGAATCCGCGTCCTTGTTCTCCGGCGCGTGCGGCTTCAATGGCCGCATTCAAGGCCAGGAGGTTGGTCTGGTCGGCGATGTCTTCGATGACCCGGACGATCTCGCCGATCTGATCCGACGACTTGCCGAGCTCGGCGATGATCGTCGCGCTGTTGGACACGGCCTCAGAGAGGTGCCGCATGCCTGAGATGGTGTCGGACACGACGGTGCCGCCCTCTTTGGCGGTCTTGACCGTTTCCTGCGCCAAGGTCGCGGCCTTGCCGGAGTTTTGCGCCACTTGACTGACCGTGGCGTTCATTTCCTCGACCGCCGCGGCCGTTTGCGACGCGCGGGAGGTCAAGGTATCGGTCCCCTTGGAGATTTCCTCCGCAGTGGCCGACAGCTCTACGGACGCCGACGCCACCTTGTCGGTGACATGCGCCACCTTGCCGATCATCTTCTGAAGCTTTTCAATGAAGAGATTGAAGTACACGCCCAACTGCGATATCTCATCGTTGCCGGCCACGGGTACTCGCTTGGTCAGGTCGCCCTCGCCTTGGGCGATGTCCTTCGTGATGGCCGCGACGTGGGCCAACGGCTTCAGCACGATACTGCGCAGCATCAGGTACGTGACGGCCACGATGGTGAGGACGATCCCCAGCATGAGGGCGGCGCTGTTGTACAAAGACCGATCCGCCGCCTGCTTGGCCAGCGACATGCGCGAATTGACGACCAGGATGCCGAGCGCGTCCCCGACCTGCTTATCCGTATGGCAGCTGATGCACGCCGCGCTCACGGCCTTGTCCGGGCTCGCGCGGCGGTAAAACAGGGTGCCGTTCATGTCTTCTGCCCGGGTGTAGCTCTCGGCGCCGGCCATGATGGCCTTGAGCGCCTCGGTTTCGAACGGGTCCTTCGGGGTGTTATTCGGATTCAGCGGATTCTGGCTGATCAGGCGGAGACTGAAGAACCCGCCTTTGAGCGCTTCCTCTCCGATCTCCCGCATGGCGGTGGCGGGAAAGGGAATGGCCTCGGCATTGTTGGCATGGTCCTTGGCGGTAATGATCTCGGAGCCCGCTTTGGACTTCTTGATTTTAGCGACGTAGTTCTGCGTGATGTAGGCTCTGGTGATCTGGGCAAAGCCCTCAATCGTCTTGGCCCTCAGCAACATGGCCTGTTCGAGCTTGTACTCCTCCTGATTCCACATGACGATGAATCCCACCCCCATGACCAACACGGCCATCGCGGAGATGGATAATGCAAATTTAGGCCCGATATTCATGCTTTTGAACAAGGTGGTCATAAGTCCTCCTGCTCCTCCTGTATGAGTGAAACGCCTGTGCCCGGCTCCCCTACACCATGTTGAGAATCTCCCCGACCATGCCGGACAGCGGGACGACCTTGTCCGCGTATCCGGCTTCGATGACCGCTTTCGGCATCCCGTAAACCAGGCACGACGCCTCGTCCTGGGCGATCGTTCGACCGTGTGCGGCCTTGACGGCTTTCATGCCCTCGAGCCCGTCATGCCCCATCCCGGTCAGGATGACTGCGATGCCGCGCTCCTCGTAGGCCGCGGCGACCGACTCCATCAGAATGTCGACCGACGGCGCGTGCAGGTGGTGCTCGACGTTCGGGTGGAGCGCGATGGCGTTGGCAAGAATGGATTTCCGCTTGATCCGGCACTGGAGACCCCCGGGCGCGATGAGAATGCGGCCAGGTTTCACTTCGTCCCCGTCCGCTGCCTCCTTCACCTCCAATTCGCAGATGGCGTTCATCCGCTCGGCGAAGGGCTTGGTGAAGTTCTTGGGCATGTGTTGCACGATGACGATGCCGGCAGGAAAGTCCGCCGGAAATTGAGGTAGGACTTCGAGCAACGCTTGAGGTCCTCCGGTCGAGCATCCGATCGCCACGACCCGCGTGCCGCGGGTGACGCTGACCGAGTGGGCCGTCAACGCCCCCACGGCGCGCGGTCTGCCCATCGGCCGATTGTTCCCGATTCGCCGCGTCCGGACTTTGTCGGCGGCCTGGCCAGCCGCCACGATTTTTTCAATCAGCTGGTCATGAATGTCGAGGATTCTCATGGCGACGCCGTCGAGTTGCTTGGGAATGTAGTCCACGGCTCCCAACTCCAAGGCGTGGAGCGTGTCTTGGGCTCCTTCCGTGGTCAGCGAACTCACCATGACGACCGGGACCGGATGCTCGGCCATGATGCGTTTCAACGCTTCGAGGCCGTTCATGCCCGGCATCTCGACATCCATCGTGACGACATCGGGATTCAGCTGGTGCACCTGCTGCAGCGCTTCTTCCCCGTTGCGCGCCATCCCGGCGATGGAGATCCGCCGGTCGGCGGTCAACATCGCCGAGAGAGTCTTGCGCATGAAGGTCGAGTCGTCGACTACCAGCACTTGAATCGGTTTGGTCATCACGTCGGTTCGTGCGTCTAGTTCAGGTATTGCAGCAGCTTCTCCGTGAGCACCTTCGGATCGAACTTCGTCACATAGTCCGTCGCCCCCACCTGATGGCCTTTGCTTTGATTGCAGGTGCCGGTCAGCGAGGAATGCAGGATGACCGGCAGGTGCGCCAGGCGCGGATCCGCGCGGATTTGTTTCGTGAGCGTGAATCCGTCCATGTCCGGCATTTCGATGTCGCTCAGGACCGCATGGATCTGCTGGACTTGTGGGAGCCCCGCATCGGCGGATTCTTGTGCCACCTGCTGCAGGTAGTCCCAGGCTTCCTTGCCGGTCGTGGTTTGGATGAACGGAACCCCGAGCCGCTCCAGCGCCTTCCGGATTTGTGTCCGGGCGACGGTCGAGTCATCCGCAAAAAGGACGAGCTTCTTGCTGAGCGAGGGCTCCGCTTTGACGCAGGCATAAACCTCCTCGTCGGGGCGGGGGCAAATGTCGCTGAGCACTTTCTCGACGTCCAGGATCAGGACCATCCGGCCGTCATCCAACATCGTCACCGCCGTCACCGCGCCATGGTTGTTTTCGCGCACGAGCGCGGGCGGCGTCTTGATCTGTGACCAGGAGGTGCGGATGATCCGGTCCACGGCGGCCACATGAAAGGCTTGGAGGCTGCCGTTGTATTCCGTGATGATCAGAATGCCGTTTTCCTTGGCGTCGAGGTTGGACAGGTCCACCTCGTGCTCGCCCAGCCCTAAACTGCGCTTCAGCGCGATCACCGGCACCATGGTGCCCCGGATGTTCGCCATCCCGACGACCCGGTTATCGGCTTCTGGCACGCGCGTCAGCTGCGGCAACTTCATGACCTCCCGAACCTTGAAGACGTTGATGCCGAAGACCTCCTGCGTGCCGAGATGAAACAGAAGCAGTTCCATCTGGTTCGCGCCGGCGAGCCGGGTGCGGGCGTCAATTTCGTTGATCAGAGTCGACATGGTTCCTCCGGCGACTGCTGGTGTGCGCCATCGCGCCGCACGGCGCGACGGCGGTGATGACCATTGCCTCAGGCCGCGGCGGCGGCCGATCCGCCGTGCCAGGCATGGGCGTTTTCCACCAATTCCGAGATGTCGAGAATGAGCACCACCTTGCCGTCGCCCGTGATCGTCGCGCCGGAGATGCCCTTGATGCTTTCCAGGTAATCCCAGATCGATTTGATGACCACTTCCTCCTGCGACCGCAGCTCGTCGACCACCACCCCGATGCGCCGGTCGCCCAGCGCCGCGACCACGACGTTGAACCGTTCGCGCGTGTTGTCCACCGGCAGCTCGAATTCCTGGGCCAGACGGATGAGGGGCAGCACCCGGTCGCGGAGGTGCAGCACTTCGCGCCCGTTGATCGTCTTGATGTCGGATTTGGTGATACGGACGGCTTCGATGACCGAGCTCAACGGAATCGCAAAGGTGGCGCGTTCGACTTCGACCATCAGGGCTTGAATGATCGCGATCGTCAGCGGCAGCTTGATCGTGATGACGCTTCCTTTGCCCTGCTCGGACTCGATCTCCACGGTGCCGTTCATCTTCCGAATGTTGGTCCGCACCACGTCCATGCCCACTCCGCGGCCCGAAACGTCGGTGACTTTCTCCGCCGTGCTGAATCCCGGCAGGAAAATGAGGTTGACGATCTCGCGCGGCTCCATGGCGGCCAACTCGGCTTCGCTGATGAGCCCCTTGGCGAGCGCCTTGGCCTTGACCTTGTCCAGCGGGATCCCGCGGCCGTCGTCCTGAATCCGAATGACGATGCTGTTGCCCTCCTGGCTGGCGGCAATCCGCAGCAGCCCTTCGCTGGGTTTGTTCTTGTCGTGGCGCTCCGTAGGCAGTTCGATGCCGTGGTCGATGGCGTTCCGCACGAGATGGACGAGCGGGTCGCCGATCTCATCCGCCACCGACTTGTCCAGTTCGGTCTCTTCTCCATGGAGCTCCAACCGCACCTGCTTCCCAAGCTTTTGCGAGAGATCGCGTACCATCCGGGGTAATTTGGCCAGCACCTTCTTGATGGGCAGCATCCGCGTCTTCATCACCGCCAATTGGAGATCGGTCGTGACGAGATTCAGCTGCGTCAGCGTTTCTCCGAGGGCGCGTACCTGCGGATCCGATTCGTGGTGTTCTTCTAAGATCCCGCCGATCTTAATGAGACGGTTGCGTCCCAGGACCAGCTCGCCGACCAGATTCATGACCGAGTCCAGCCGGCGGGTCTCCACGCGGATGGTCTGGTCCTCCTCGGCGGGCTTCACCTGTTTCTCCTGCTTGTGCAACGCCTGATCCAAGGCGCGTTCGGTGATGGCCTTGGCTTGGATCAGCAGCTCCCCCAGCGGCTGCTTGGGCTCGGGCTGCTTGTGTTGTTCCGTCAACGCGTCGAACACCTGTTCCTTCGTGGCCAGCCCTTCTTCCACCAGGATCTCCCCGATCGTGGGCCGTGCGGCGGGCGATGGCGGCGCCTGAGTCTGCGGCGCTTCGGGCCCCGGCGCGGCCGGCGCCGGGGTCTGAGCAGGCCCGTCCTGGACGGCGGGCGCCGTTCCGCCGGCAAGCACCGCATCGAGCTTGCGCGCCATGTCGTCGGTCGGGACATGTTCATCCGTTCCCGTTTGCCGGATGTCCGCCATGATGGCCTTGACCACGTCGACGGTTTCGAGGATGACGTTGATGACGGCCGGCACGACCGCCATCTCACCTTGGCGCATCTTGTTGAGGATGCTTTCAGCGCGGTGCGTGACGTCCACGAGATGATTGAAGCCCAGGAATCCCGCGGATCCTTTCATGCTGTGCATAGCCCGGAAGATCTCGTTGAGCAGGTCCACATTGTCCGGGTCGGATTCCAAGGCGATGAAACGCTGGTCCAACACGTCGATCATCTCCGTGGATTCCGTCAGGAAGTCGTTCAGAATTTCCTGCATCTCATCGCTCATGACATCCTCCGATATGCCGGCCGGTCGCCCGCCGCGCGAGGGCCTCCGCCGCTCAATTGAATCCGAACTGTTTCAAGATCTCGTCGGCCAAATCTTGGTTCATGGCCGTCGTTTTCGAGGCTTCCAATTGCTTGAGCATCGCCGACGCTTTGCTGGATTGCGCCGCGCCGGCCCCTTTGGTGTAAGGGCCGAAGACCACGACGAGCTCCAACAACCGGTGCTCCACCTCACTCACGATGGTGACGAGCTTGTTCACCCGTTGAGCGACCAGGTCTTGGAAGGACATCGCCGTCATGATATCGACGAGGGCTTTCTGATCGCGCGTCAACAGGTCGTCCACGATGGCCAAGGTCTTCCGCGCCGCGTCGGAATCGGGTGAGGCGCGGAGCGCGCCGCGGATCTCGGCGAGGTGATCGAGCATCCGCCGCCGACTCTCTTGCAGGGATTCCACCAGCTGCATCACGGTGAGGCTGCCTTCCTCAGTGAGGCGCTTGAGATCCTGCAGATGGGTGACGGCTTGCGGCAGTTGCTCCGTGGTCGCGCTCACCGGATCCCGGAATTCGGTCAAGGTCTTCAAGGTGGTGTCGATGAACCGCGCCAGTTCCCCGAGTTGCTCGTAGATCTGGGTGTCGAGGGAGGCCGCCGTCAGATCGATCACGGTCTTGGTCTTCGACAAGCCGTTGGATGTGGGTCGGCTCATTGCGTGGCGTCCTTCTTATTTGGCGAAGATCTTGGCGATCTTTTCCTGCATGGTTTCGGCGGTAAAGGGTTTGACGATGTAGTTGTTCACCCCGGCCTGAATGGCCTCGATCAGGTTTTCCTTCTGCGCTTCCGCCGTCACCATCAGCACCGGAATGTGCTTGAGTTTCTCGTCCGCTCTGATGGCGCGCAGCATCTCGATGCCCGGCATGACGGGCATGTTCCAGTCGGATACGACGAAGCCGTACGAGTCGGCGCGCAGCTTGGCCAGCGCTTCCTGCCCGTTTTCGGCCTCCTCCATGTTGGCGAAGCCGAGTTGTTTCAGGATGTTTTTGACGATTCGGCGCATGGTGGACATGTCGTCGACGACGAGGATCTTCATGTTGGGATCCGCGGGCATGAACAACCTCCTTACACTTTTTGGTACACCACGGAGCGTCCGGCATGGACCGGCCGGAACAGGGCGGCCATGTGGGTCAGCGATTCGGAAAAGCCGATGATGAGATAGCCGCTCGGCTTGAGCGCCGCCTGCAGATCGGTCACGATCTGGCGTTTCGCCTTGTCGTCGAAGTAGATCAGGCAATTGCGGCAGAACACGGCGTCGAACCCGCGCATGAGCTTCAGGCGCGGACGGTCATAGAGATTGACTTGCATGAACTTCACGCGGTCCGTGACCGCTGGGGCGAGCGCGAACTGTCCGTTGTGGTCCTTGAAGTACTTGTGCTTCACCGCCGGCGGGACGTGCCGAAGCGTGTGCGCGCTGTACGTCGCCCGCCTGGCCTGCCCCAAGACCGATTCGCTCAGATCCGTGCCCAGGATCTCTATGGCCCATCCCGCGAGGGGCGCGTGCTCCAACAGCATCATCGCGAGCGTGTACGGCTCATCGCCGGTCGAGCAGGCGGCGCTCCAAATGCGAAGTTGTCTGGTGGATTTGTTCGCCGCCATGATGGTCGGGACGACGACCTGCATGAACGCATCCAACTGCGGCATGTCCCGATAGAAATACGTTTCATTCGTCGTGATGAGGTCGAACAGCACGCTGCGCTCCTTGTCCCGGTACGTGTCGAACCGGAGGTGCTGGTAGTACTCATGGTAGGAATGAAGCTTGTGGTGCCGGAGTCTGGGCAGGAGCCGGCTTTCGAGGAGGTACTTCTGGTTGTCTTGGAACGTGATGCCCGTATGCTCATAGATGAAATCCCGGAGTTGCGCGAAGGTCTCCTGACTCATGGTCGCATGATGGGCTGCTTCAGATTGTGGTAGGGCGTGTCCCATGGCTGTTCCGGGCTGCTGAAATCGGCACAACCGTTCTCTTCCGGGCTTCCGGTTTCAATCGTGCGTCACGCCGCGTGGGCCGGCCGTTATGCCGCGTGCGAGCGGCTGTGCATCCACTCGTGGATGTCGCGACGGAGGAAACGCCAATGCTTTCCGATCTTCGAGGCAGGCAATTCGCCTAGTCTCGCCAGCTTATAGACGGTCGATTTGGGTACCCGCAGGAAGCGGGCGACATCCGTGACCGTGAGAATTTCCCCGTCCGCGGCGGATCGTCCATCTGGCTGAGAGCCCGTTGATGTCGACATGGTGGTGTTCATAGCGAGTGCGATATCGGTGTCGCCGATAGAAAACTTAAGTGGCGGCTGTGACCGGTCTGTGTCGTCTGTCGGCATGCTCGGGCATCCAGTCAGCGGTGGAGAGCGTCCAACGCGAGGGGCGACACACCCTTATGTTTCAGGCGGGATCGACCGACACAGGAGCAACCACCAGGAACGTGCACAAATGGCAGTGATGGTGTCGGTTGCCTCGGGAAAGGGAGGAGTGGGAAAGAGCGTGGTGGTGGCCAATCTCGCCCTCCTCCTGGCGAAACGCGGCCGCCGCGTGGTTGTGGCTGATCTGGATATCGGAGGAGCCGACAGCCACGTGTTGTTCGGGCTGTTGAATCCTCCGCTGTCGCTGTCGGACTTCCTCTCCCGGCGCGTGGCGCGGTTGGACGAGATTGCGCAGCCCCTCCCCTTCCATGCCGGCGTGCGCCTGCTGCCCGGCACCGGCGATACCTTGGCCACCGCCAACATGGGGTACTCCAGGAAGAAACGGTTGATCCGGCATCTGCAGGAGATGGACGCGGACGTCATCCTGGCCGACATCGGCGCCGGCACCAGCTATCATGCCTTGGATTTTTTCCTGATGGCCGACCATCATCTCACGGTGGCCACGCCCGACCCGACGTCGGTTCTAGACCTCTATCGATTCATCAAGTTGGCGGCCATCCGGCGCGTCCTCTCATCATTTCTCGCTCGTGACGCCATCGCGGAGGCCCTGTCGGACCGGGACTTTTCGAGCGTGGAGGAGGTGCTGGATGCGGCGGGGAAGACGGATGAGGCGGGCCGTGCCGTCGCGGAAGCGGCCCTCCGCACGTTTCAACCGGTCCTGGTGCTGAACCGTCTGTCGGGCCGTTCCCGCGTCAATGTCCTGCAGCTCAGGAAACTGCTGAAGGAGTACGTCGGGGGCGATCTGGTTTTGTTGGGCGAGATACCTGAGGACGGGGCCATGGAGCGGGCGGTCCGGAGCTATCTGCCCGTCGTCGAAAGCGATCCCTCCTCCCCAGCCGCCCTTGCCCTCGGCCGCGTCGCCGAGGCGCTGGACCGCGTGCTGCGCCAGGCTTCCCATTTGGCTGCATAACCGCGTCGTGCGGACTGGATCAGGCCCATGCCCTGGAACGCGCATGTCGGGTCTACGGCGCGGCGCGGCGGGCACGGAGGCGGTGGGCTTGGGTTTGGATGATGTGGCGGATGATGTGCTCTTGATCGTCGGGCGACAGATCCGCGAACTGCGTCGCAATCAGGAACTCGTCCTTTCCCGTCGGCGTGACGCGGGTCACCAGCGCCCCGGTGTGGACCGGGGTGAAGGGCGGCAGGATGATGCGGAGCGAGAGGTGATCGCCGGCTGCGAAGCGGCGCGGCGAGAGAAAGCTGACTCCGCCTCCGCTAATGTTCACCTTCGTCACGCGGGCGATGGAGACGGCCTCCGGGTGTTGTGCGGCTATGGTCCTCAGCAGTACTTCGAGGAGCCAATCGATTTTTCTGAGCCAAGGCAGAAGCGGAGATCCGGTGAGGGCCTCGCCGGTCTGCGCCAAGAGATCGGCGGTCGGCTTGGCGATCGCCGCGGAAACCATGTCGGGGGTGACCGGAGCATGATCCCGCGCCGGCGGATCAGCGTCGTCGCTGGTCAGGCGGTACTCCAGAAGGAGGTGATCGTCGATCCTGATCCATTCCCGCCGTTCGTCGGGTGCCGCAGACATCGAGAGGTTGCGCGGTGAGCGTGAGGAACCCGGCATGATGAGCGCCTTCCGCCTTCAAGCGGCGGCACAGACCGCGGCGGCCGCCGGGGCGGCCGTCGTGGGTTCGTGCGTGGCCACGCGGTTTCTTCCCTCGGCTTTTGCACGGTAGAGCGCCGAATCCGCCGCTTCGATCCAGTCGCCGATCGCGGGCATATCGTGCTGCAGCGCCGCCACGCCCAGGCTGGCGGTGAGGCGAACGTGCCCATCTTGCAGGAGGAACGGATAGCATTCGACGGCTGCGCGGATCCGGTCGGCCAGCCGGACGGCTTGGGCCAGAGCGGTGTGCGGCAGCACCACGGCGAACTCTTCACCTCCATAGCGCGCGAGGCTGTCGATGTCTCGAACGGTGTTCTTCAGGAGCGCGGCGACCTGGCGCAACACCTCGTCGCCCGCCGGATGCCCCAACACGTCATTGACGGTTTTGAAGTAATCCAGATCCAGCAAAAGCAAGCATCCCGGCGCGCCGTATCGCCGCTTCGCTTTGAATTCTCGCGTCAACGGTTCCTCGAGGGCGCGGCGGTTCAGCATGCCGGTGAGGGGATCCTGAAGCGCCAGATCCTGCAGCCGGCGATGGCTGTCCGCGTTGCGCAGGCTGAGCGCGACGGACGTGGCGAGCGTCCCCAGGACCTGTGCCTCATGGCTGGTGAAAGGCACCGCCTTTTCGACGCGCAAACATCCGGTGCTGTGGGATCCGAGCGCCAAGGGAATCCCTATCGCCGCATGGTCGGGCCGAGAGGGCTCAGCGTCAACGCGTGGGACCAACCGCAGGCTGCGCGGGGAGGCAAAGCGATATGACGCGCTGGCGGGCTGATGCAGGCTGCGAAGCACCTGCTCGTGGGCCATGCGTTCCCACACGGGATCCCCGGTGCGCGACCAGCTCCAGACGAAGTCGGGGTTGGTTCGGGCAAGTACGATGGCATCGGCGCCCACCACGCGCGGTAATCCAGCGAAGAGTGCCGCAGCCACCGCTTGAGGGTCAAGAGAGGCGGCGAGCGATTGCGTCAAATCGTGCAGCCCTGACAGGGTGCCATTACAGCGGGCGAGCACGTCCCGTTCATTGGCAAGGATCACATTGGTACGCGCCAGTTCGTCGGAAAGATGGTGAACTTCCAGGAACAGGCGTCGAGTGCGAAGTCCTTGAGCAATCGACTCGCGAAGACGTCCAATGGAACAGGGCCATGTCAGATAATCGTAGGCTCCATGGCGCAAGAGGGCGGCAACCCGATCAGCGCCGATATCGGGGCCCAGAAGAATGATGCAGAGATCGGGATGCTTGGTCGAGAGGTCCTTCAGCAGCCGCAAGGCGGCGGCTTGGCTCCCGTGGACCTGGTAGATCAGCACCGGGAGGCCGCCCGCCAAATGGCGGGCCGCGTCGAACTCGTTGAGCCCGTAGGAGAGCACGTGCAGAGTCGGACATGCCGTCCACAATTGAGCGCGGCGAATGGCTGGCGGTGCGACGAGCACGACAGATGTGCGAGAACGACCCGACATGCGCGTGACCTTTCTCCTGACCTCGCTTCCGTCCGCTCCTGGGCCGCCCCTCATCCGAAGCAATCGGAGACGAGGCCTGCTCGTAGACCCTCCGGACGGCCCGCGGAGGACGTCCGTATCACCCGTCATGGGCATGGCGTTATGCCCGTAGCGGGATCATCCCCGAATGAGAGTCCGGCGCGCCGTGGCCCTGGCGCAGGCCCTGCAGACGGCGACGGATAGCGGCGAGATCCTTGAGCTGCGAGGCTAAAACCGTTTGGGCCAGGCGCACCTGCGCGGCCACGGCACGGTCCACCTCGATCAGGGCCTCGGCTTCGTCCGCCGCCAGGGCGGTCTGCTCGAGCAGCTTCTCGCGCTCGCGATAACATGCCGCCACCGCATCCCAGCGCCCCTCCTCGGCAGCGGTGCGTGCCGTATTGGTGAGCGCCTGCCGTCGGGACATCGTCATCGCGCCGCTCCTACCGCCGCCTGTTGCTGCGTGGCGATGGCACGCCATCCCTCTCTCAGCGTGATCAGGCACCGCAGCGGTCCCGCAAGATGTTGCGGATTGTTTCTGGCGTTCGCCGTCACGAGCTCGGTCAGCATGTAGTCGTACAGTCGGTGCAACTGTCGCGCGATCTCCCCTCCCCGTTCAAAGTCCAGCACGCTGTTGAGCTCCCCAACGATGGAGATCGCGCGTCCGAGGAAGCGCCCTTTGTCCTGCAGATTGTTCGTTTCGATCCCGCGCCGGGCCAGCTCGATGGACTGGATGGCGGCGTCGTACAGCAGCACGATGAGCTGCACGCCGGAAGAGGTCATGATTTGGGTCTGCTGGTACTGCCGGGTATACTGGTTCAGCATGCGGTCCATCCCTGGTGGATCATTTCTTGATGGCGCTCGTCGCCTGGAGAAATCCCATTTGGCTTTGGAGCTGTCCCAACAAGCCGTCGAGCGCTGCGTATTGCCTCCGCAGCCGCGCTTCGTATTGCGACAGGAGATCTTCCTTGCGCTGGATGTCTGCCGTGAGTCTGGTGATCTCGTTCGTCAAACCGTTTTTGCGCAGGGTCAACGCCCCTGCGGCGGCATCGTCGAGCCTGTCGACGGCCTCCACCACCAGTTGGGCGATGCCCGTCGTGGCGGGTTGCCGGACGAAGAGGCTTTTGACGGCCGCGTAGCCGGCGCTGAATGCCGCGTCAAGCTTGGCATCGTCGATGGCGATCGACCCATCCCGCTCGGTCTTGAATCCGATCTCACCGGCGGTTTTATACGTCGTCAAGCCGGCGACGCTAGCCGACAGCGCGGAGGAGAGCTGGCTCAGGACCGTGCGGACGGTGGGTTCGTTGAAGAAAATCCCGCCCTTCTTGGTCGTGACGTCGTAGGTGTTGCGCTCGTTGATGAATTTGACGACCTCGTTGTAGGCGGTGGCCAACGCTTTGATGTTTGCCTTGACGGCGCCGACGTCGGGCGTCACGTTCACCGTGACGGTTCCTCCTCCGGTCGGCTCCGTCAAGGTGAGCGTCACGCCGGCGACCGCGTCCGTCACCGTGTTGCTGCTGCGTTGAATAGTGAGGGGATTGAGAGCCGGGTTGCCGACGACGATGATGGCATCCTGACCGGCCTGCAGGGTGTCGATCCCGCCCGTTCCACCGGCGTTGAGGAAATCCAACGTCGTGGTATCCGCCACGATCGCAATCTCGTTGGCTTCCCCGGTGCTGGTAGCCGTGAGCACCAGACGATAGGCGGGAGCAGAGTCCGTGCCGGTGTTGACGATCGACGCGGTGACCCCTGCACCGAGATCATTGATGGCCGTACGAAGATCTTCGAGCGTGCCGGTTTCGGGAAGGGAGACGGATTGCACGGCGCCGCCGGCTACCGTGAAGCTGAAGGTTGCCGAAGCGCCTCCTACGATGTCTGTGGAAATGCTCGCAACCGCGGTAGCGGCCTTGTTGGTCACCTGATGCGCCTGCGCCAATTGGGTGACCTGCACGGTGTAACTGCCGGGCGTGGCGGTCGATGAGGCGGTGGCGCTCAGCACGGTCGGGTCGCTGACCGACGCACTCGTCCGATCGAAGAGGGATGGCAGCCGCAGCGCATCGGCGGCGCTCTGCAGAGCGATCAGCTTCGTGCTGAGGGTGGCATAGTCGGTGAACTTGGAATTCAGCGAGGCCTTCTTGTCGGTCAGCCGATCAATAGGCAGGCGCGAGACTCTGACCATTTGGTCCACGACCTGCCCGAAGTCGAGACCATTTCCGAGCCCGCCAAAACTCACCGTCGGCATGACCGGTCCTTCCCGGGCTAGGCCCGCTCTTGCAACAAGAGCCCCGTGGAGCCCGCCAAATACTTCTGGAGCGCGAGCAGTTCTTCCGGCGGAAATTGACGAATCACCTCGCCGGACTCTTCCTTGATGACCTTCACGACGATACGATCGGTCTCGTCATCCACTTCGATCTTCAGGCGCGGATTAGCGGTCTCGAGCGCCTTGCTGACCTGCGCCGCCGCCCGGTCGATCGTGGCCCGATCGACCGGGACGGAGGGGGCGTCATGGGAACCAGGATGCGTCCTTGCCGCCGTCGGCTGCGGGGCAGCCGCGGCATCTGCCGGTTCACTCCCTCGGCCGGGCGTAGTCAAGAGATCTGCCTTGGGTGTGACTTCGCGGATCATGGCAGCCTCCTTGTGAACCTGCCGTGACCGCGCGGCCGTTCTGCCGGCGCGGTCACGGAAGACCACGGGTTACTGGAGCAATGCCAGGGCCTGCTGGGGCAGAGTGTTCGCCTGCGCGAGCACGGCGATCCCTGTCTGCACCAACACCTGGTTCTTCGTAAACTGCGACGTCTCGTATGCGATATCGGCGTCGCGGATGCGGGATTCCGCGGCCGTGAGGTTTTCGCTCGAGATTTCGAGGTTGGCGATCGTCGCCTCGAATCGATTCTGGAGCGAGCCGTATTCGGCGCGGGCGGTTGCGACGGCGCTGATGGCGCTGTCGATGTTGCCCAGCGCGCTCTGCGCGTTCGCCGACGTGGATACGTTGACGCTGCTCATGCCCAGCGCCTCGATGGTCAGCTGATTCAAATCCATCGTCAGCGTATTGCCGCTGCCGCTCTTGAAGCCGACCTGCATGGTGAAGCTGATGCTGCTGCCGCTCGTGAGCGCCTGGCCGTTGAACTCCGTGACCTGGGCGATGCGGTCGATCTCCGAGCGCAGCGCCAGGAACTCCTGATCGATGTACGACCGTTCGGTAGCCCCGACCGTGCCGCTGGACGATTGAGAAGCCAGCTCGCGAAGACGAGACAGCAGGTTGCCGATGGTCTGAGCCGCGCCGTCCGCGATCTGCGTCAAGCTGATGCCGTCTGAAGAGTTGCGCACCGCCTGGTTGATGCTGCGAATGTGGGCGCGCAGAGTTTCGGACAGGCCGAGACCGGCCGCGTCGTCCGCGGCCCGCGTGATCCGCAAGCCTGACGAAAGCCGTTCGACCGAGCGGCCGAGGCTCCCGGTGCTGAGCCCGAGATTGCGCTGCGCCGAAATGGACGCGGGATTGTTGTTGACGATCAGTGCCATGGACCCTTCCTCCTTGAGACCAAAACTTGAATCAGCCGTGCCTCGCTTCCGGCATCCGTGCAGAAGCGGTTGCCCCGCTCACGCGTGTGAGCTGGTTGCCTGCCTTATCGGCTGAAACCCAAGGGACTTGAGCGCTGCTCCCGCCCCGCGGCGCCGTGCAATCGACGCCAATGGACACGAACGAGCGCTCATGACCGGTCTCCGAGTCGAGGAAGGATTTCGTACTCCAGCAGGTCCGCCATGCGAACCCGATCCCCTTCCGCGCGGGCGTCCAGCAGCTGGTGGACCCACGGCGATACGCAGGGGAAGGAGGCCTCGCGGCCGGGCCCTCGTGCCGGCCCTTCCACCAACTCCAGGTAGTCGGCGAGTTTACCGAGCCACGCGTCGAGTGCCGAGAGGGAGGACGTCCCGAAGCGCAGCGGGCTCGGCAAGGTCTCCGCCTCGGCGCGAAGGACTTCGGCGTACCGCCTCGCCGAGGTCTCGGCCTGCCGGAAAACCTCGTGTAGCGCTTGCGAAGCGGCGTCCAACCGCGCGAAGCGGGTGACCGGCTCCGACAGAAGCGCGGCATCGAGATCGCGGTCGGTGAGCGGGCGCTGATCCAGCCGCACCGATGTCACGAGGCGGCCTCGCGCTTCGGCCCGCTCATTGACCGCTGTCAGCACGTCGCCCATCGTCAGCGGCGCGCTCGCTTCCCACTGTTCTTCATCCAGGCTGATCTGCATGGCCGTTCTCCTCTCATCCAACGCTAGGGTGACATGACTCGCGAACCATCCGAAGGCGTCGCCCGGGTCGGGCGGGCGCGAAAACACGGCCGACGGCAAGCGTCTCCGTCAGCCACCAGGCATAGCTGGCGGCGTGGTGCCGCGCCATGTGTTCGATTCCCTCGACATTGTCCTGATGCAACCGGCGCAGAAAGGCGGCGGCCAAGGGCCGGATCGCCCATGTGTCCAGGCCGAGGCCGACCGCCCGTTCGCGCTCCGCCTGTTGAGCGCCCAACAGGGACTGCACGTGACGCGCCGGCAGCGGCGGGCGAGCGGTCATCCGAACGATGGCATTGGCCCGCCGGCAGAGGGATTCCAAGATCGGGACCAGAGCGCCGATGCGGGCCGCCGCCTCCTCAAATTCAGGAGGCTCTCCGACCGGCGGGGCTGTCCTGCTCGGCCGCCCCGTAAACGCTTCGTACCAATAGCGGCGCCAAAAGGTGGCGAACCATGCGAGGGCCGGCGGCTCGCTGCCCCCCGCCAGTTCGAACGTGCTGAGTTGGTCCTCGTCGACGGTCGAGCGGTAGAGACGGTATCCCGAATCCACGGCGGGGCAAGGGGCCGCCCCGACGACATGCAGCAGGAGGTCGGCCACGACGTCGGCCGGAATGCGATCTTTGCACGCCTGATGGCTGCAGACTTGCTCAAAGCCGCACGGGGCACAATCCAAGGCCGGCTGAAGGACCCAATGCCCCGCTCCGTAAGGTCCGGTCTCCTGAAAGTCCACATGCCCGACCGAGAGGTCGACCACCGGCGTCTCGACGCCGACGGCCAAATGCATAGGCCCGGTGTCGTTCGTGAGCAGGACGCGGCTGCGCGCAAGCAAGGCCGCGACCTGAGGCAAGCTTGTGCGGCCGGCCGCGTTCTTCATCACATGGCGCCCTCCGGCGGCGCGATAGGCGTGGATCACCGCGCCGATCGTCCGCTGCTCTGAGGCTGCGCCGATAAAGAGGATTCCCCCCGACCATCGGCTGCCCAGACGAGCCAGGGCCAGGCCGAAATGTTCGGGCCGCCACGCCTTCATCGTGTCGCTGGCTCCCGCTTGCACGGCGATCCAATCACGAACTCCCGTCGGTTCCGTCGCCAGATAGCGTCCAGCCCAGTCCAAGCTTTCGTCCGGCGGTTTGACCTGCAGGGGAGCGAACGAGCCGGGCCCGCTCCCGCCCATCGCATAGACGTCCACGAGGTTGAAGCGATTGATCCGCCGGATCTGGTGAATATCGGTGAAGTATCGCAACCAGGGATTGTCGACGACGGTGCCGCCGTCCCACGCGGTACGGGCGCCCCGGATATCGGGCGCGCTGACGTATTCGGCGAGCAGCGCGCTGGGCCGGTTGAAGGTCAGATTGACGATCCGATCGTACCGGCGCTCGTGGAGAACCGCCGCCCAGGCGTGCACCTCGCGGTGGAGCGCCACGACGTCCTGCGCGCAAGCTCGGCTGTGGTCGATCAGCCCGTGGAAATCGTAGGCGATGACCTCCCGCAGGCCCGGCAGCATGGAGGCGACGGCGGCAAACTGCCGGTCCACGACCAGGTCCACCGAAGTCCCCGGCCATTCTTCCTGCAGGCGGGTCAGCAACGTCCCCATCTGGACCAGATCTCCCATCCGAGTGATGTTGATGATGAGTACTTGCCGGCTCATACCAAGTCCCGGGTTTCGGCTCGATAGCTGTCCAGCAGCAAAACCAACAGATCCTCGCGGGACAGTTGTTGCCGCGGTCCCTTGGCGCGGATGCGCTCTGCGACCTCCTTGAGTTCCACCCGTTGGTGCGGTGGAAACCCATTCAGCACGGCGGCCAGTTCGGGGGCGCAGTCCGTCCGCGCCGCCAAGGAACCGGCGGAACGATCGCCTCGGAGCACCGCCCCGATCCGGTCGGGTTGCCGGACGCCGAGTGTGGAGAGGAGCTCGGTCATGCGATGTTCGTACGTATGTTCCGCGGCGACGCGCCGCTTGGCGGCTTCCGCGGTCGCGCGCCGGCCCGGAGCGTCTGCGAGCCACGCCCGAATGAGCCTCGGGGTCTCCTCCGGACGGGAAAAGCACACCATCTCGTCCTGCCGAAAGAGATCGGGCAGCGGGGTCCGCCGGTCCACCAGTTGGAACGCGCCGCACGACGCGAGCTCGAAGGTTCGCGGATTGACGAAATCCGGCTCCGCATCGAGGCTCTCACCCGCGCAGGAGTGAAGATTCAGGTTCACCGCGGTGGCATTGAAGATCTTGACGCAGGTCTCCGTGTCCACGCGGGCGCCCTGGCGCTGCAGTACGGATTGGAGATCGGCCGCGCCCTCCCACTCGTTTCCCCACAGCTTGAACGACCAGTCGTTGGACAGCCACTGCGGTAGGAGCCGCCGCCGGTTCGGATATCCCGCTCCCACGAAGGAGACGTCGGCGCCGTATTCCTGCTCGTCGGTGGAAGACAATGCGAGGGGCCGGTGCACGGCGGGATCCGCGGCCATGGGCAGGTAACTGACGTGCTGCGCCCCCGCGCGGGTGAGCGCCTCCAGACAGGGCCCGCGCTGGATCACAAACCAGTAGTCGTAGGCGCCCGCCAATTGCTGCCAATAGGTCAGGTGACGGTAATTCTCGACGAACCACATGGCCGTGAGGAACTTTTTGCTCCGCAGATGTTCCAGCACGGCGGCATTGAGGGGGGCCTGCGCGATGGCGAGCACGACATCCGGCGGATCCTCGGCAATCTGCGTCATGGTATCCATGCTCAGCACGTCGGCGAATCGGCTCTGCATCAGCAGACGATGGCGGGGCTCACGAAACCGGCCCAACACGTCATAGGATTGGCGATGGCAGCCATGATCGATGTACGTGACGCGATGACCCAGTGCCTCCAATGCTCGCGCCGCGTATCGTCCGATCGGCAACGAGCCGCCGTAGATGGGGCCAACGAGCGCGACATGCAGGTGGCCGCCGCGCTGTGACGCCACCGCGCTGCGCAACTGCTGTTCCAGCTGTTGATGGACCTCCGCGTGAAGTCGTGCCGCCGGCTCGAACGTCAACAACCGGAGTGGAGCCGCCATGTCGGCGAGCTGCTGCGCCATGCCCTGCGCGCTACCGAACACCCATTCGATCGTATTGAACCAGGCTCCCAGCGGGCGAACGGTCGCGGCGTCTTTCAGCATTGAGAGGTCCGGGACGATGACCGCGACCTTCGTGTCGGGGGGCTTCGCGGCCATCAACGCTTCGACGTGATAGAGCAGCCCCACGCCGAAGACGACCCCGACTTCGCCGGCCTTCCATGCCTGGAGCTGGCGCTGCGCCCACGCCTGCGCCTCCCTACGGGGATCGTAGGCGCTATGGATCCAATGGCCGTTGACGGTCGCCGACGGAGCACCTTCCTGCGAGACGGCGATGGTGAGCGCTCCTCCGGGGGACTCGTCCAAAGCGGCGGCGAGCGCCGGGGCGCGGGTGCGAAGCGCCTCAAGGTTTTGACGCAGGTATGCCACAGCGGCCCTCTTACGTTACGGCTGGCTCCAAGTCGCGCCACAGTGCTTCCCGCACCTGGGGCGGACCCGCCTCCTGTCCCTCTTCGGCGTAATAGGCCCCCCACCGGTCGCAATGGCTTCTCCACAGGGACCAGCCCTGGCAAGGCGGCGGCCTGTGCCCCGACAAGACGGCGACCGATTCGGCGATGGGCCACGCGCCAGGATGCTCCGCGGACCCTGCGTCCGCCTGCCATACGAGATGGTCGACGCCGTAGGGGCCGGTTTCATGCACACGAGCCCGCGCAAAGTACCATCCCAGCACCGGGGCCCCGACGGCCGCGGCGAGATGCAAAGGGCCCGTGTCGCTTCCAATCACCCTGTGGCAGCGTGCGAGCAAGGCCGTCAGCTGCAACAGGTCGGTCCGGCCGGTCGCGTCCCAGATCCGGCTCAGGAGCGAAGCGGGAAGGCTTTCTTGGACGAGAGACGCGCGTTCACGCTCTTGGCCGCACAGGAGAATCCGGCTATTCGGGACCTCACGAAGAAGCCGCGTGATCAGCTCCCGCCACACGCCGGTCGGCACGAGGCGCTCGGTCTCCCCTGCACCAATGATCAGGCCGATCCACGGCCCTGCCTGCTCCCCCACCGAAGCGAGATCGGCCGGCAACGTCGCCGCGGGAACAGGGATGTTCGGGGCGCGGCCGGGCGGCAGCACTCCGCACAAGCCACAGAAGACGTCGGATAAATGGACCCGGTGTCCGATACGTGTCGTCGCCACGTCGCGCAGATATTGCGCCCACGGCGTCAACCGATCGTCAAGCGGACCGTTGCACCGAGGTCCTCTGACCCTCCGTCCCAAGAGCGAGCCGGCCAGCAGTGCTCTCGGGTGTTGGTTGAGAAGATACGCGACATCGTACGGCTCGGAGGCGAGGGACTCGACGAAGCGATCCGCCTCCCTGACCTGGTCTTGGAGGAAGGGACCGGCAGCACGCTCCGCGAGCCTGCGCCACGCCGCACCGTCCCACGGCAGCACGGCATGCACGTCCGGGACGAGGGCGGCGAGCGGCGCCAGCTGCGATGGGCAGAGGACATCGAGGGGCGTGTCCTGGTCACGTGCGCGCAGCGCGGCGATGGCCGGCAGGGTTTGCACGAAGTCTCCCAAGCGGGCGAGTTGAATGATGAGCGCGCGTGCCATGAACTGTCCGACGGGCTAGGGCTGTGCCGTCTCTATGACAGCCGCAGCCTCTTTGCGAGCGACGGCCTGAGCCAGTTCATCGAGGCCGTCATAGGCGGGTGCCAAGGCCCGCAGGGCCTCGAGCTCTCGGCGCGCCGCGTCGAGACGCTCGTCGCGCACGAGCACACCCGCATAGGCGAAGCGTGCCGCGAGGTCGCCGGGATTGCGTGACAGATACTGTTCCAACCGCTCAGCCAGGTCCGCCCAGCGGTTCTGCGCCGTTCCCGACCGAAGCAGCCAGTGGACGGCTTCGGCATCGTCCGGATGCTCGTCCAATACTTGAAGAAACCGCTCCCACGCGCCCTGGGCATAGGCGCGGCCGAGCGCGGCCATGCCCATGCCCATGAGGCATTTGCGGCGATCGGCTCCCGCCCGCAAGGCGGCGGAGAAGGAGCGTTCCGCTTCGAGATACTGCTCCCGCTGCATGTATAAGACAGCGTTCACCAGCAAGCCCTCCGAATCGTGCGGAGAGGAGGCCAGAAAGACCCGCAGATGTTCTTCGGCCCCTTGGAAATCACGCCGTTCGAGAAGAGTGCGAGCCAAGGCCAGCCGTTCCGCCGGCGCATCGCTGAGGGCGAGATACCGGGACAAGAATTGAATGCGTGCCTCGGTCTCCTCCAACTGGCCGGCCACCGTCGCGCCCCATGACAGAACGAACCGGTCATTGGGCCAGTCGGCGTGCAACCGCAACTCCCGCCTGACCCCAGCCCAATCCTGTTTGACGGCTGCGGCTTGCGCCGCCGCGACATGGGCCCACGCGGCGCGGTCCTTGATGTCCCCCATCAGTTGCAGTCGCGTGGCATAGGCGGTGTCGTGCTCCCCTGCCGTCAGCTTGTAGCCGTCGGTGTGATAGTGAACATCTTCATCGGCCAGCCACCAGGCGTGCCCCCAGCGCTGAAGGAAACGCTGCACATTATCCGCATCGTGCTGCTTTCTACCCGGTGTCTGGCTTTCCAGGTGAATGAGCACGCTCTTTGGTTGATAGACGACGCGCCCTTTCTGTTCCCGCACCGTGAGGCATAAATCGATGTCTTCGAAGCCGTTGCGATACCCGTCATCGAACCCGCCGGCTTGATCGAAGGCACGTCGTCGGATCAAGACGCAGGAGGCGGTCACCGCTTGCAACTCTCGGCGCGAATTCACTGCCGGATGTGCTTCGGCAAACCCTCGGTAGAGGTGATAGGGGATCAGGTCGTGCCGGTTGATGGCCACTCCGGCATGCTGCACGGTGCGATCAGGGTACAACAACTTACTGCCGACAATGGCCACCTCCGGGTCGCTATCGACCTCCTCCACCAGCGCCCGTAACCAACCGGCTTGCGGAATCGTATCGTTGTTGAGAAAGACGAGGTGTTTGCCCCGCGCTGCCCGTGCGCCCTGGTTGCAGGCCTTGGCGAATCCCAGGTTGGTGTCGTTTCGGATGATCTGCACGTCACCGTCCAGGGACCGCACAAACTCTGAAGTGCCGTCGGTGGACCCATTGTCCACGATGATCACTTCATAGGCGACATCGGCGGTGGCCTGCGCCAGCGCCCTCAAGCATTGTTCGGTGAGCGCCATCTTGTTGCACACCGGGATGATGATGGAGCAATCAAGCGGAGGCTGGACCTGAGCGGCTAATTGCTCGTTCGAAGCAAGCGGGCGCTCCGGCGTTCCGCTTCGTCGAGCGGCGAGACGGGATTGATACAGCTGCCTGATCCGGTGCTCCTCTGGGCGTGCCAAGTCGAGCCGGTTTGACAGTCCGTCCGGCGAATGCCAGTAGAGACCGGTCACCTCCGGGATGTGCAGCAGGCGGTGCGCGTCGCCCATCCGCAACCAGAACTCCTGATCGCCCAGCGCACGATAGCTTTCGTCGAAATAGCCAATCGCGTCATGAATGCTTCGGCGCCACATCGGATGCGGGCCGACGCGGCAGTTGCGCAACAAATCGTCATAGCTGTACTCGGGCCACCGCCACTCCCCGGCCCTGGTGTGGCGCTCGAACGTTTCATGCGGTACGTGCGTGAGATACGTATCCCCGTACACCAGCGCGACGTCGGGATGAGCGTCTAACGCGTCAGCGAGGATTGCATACGCGTCCTTCCGCAATCGGTCGTTGGTGCTGAACGGCGTGACGTAACGTCCCTGCGCGAGCTTCAACGCAAGATTCCAGGCCGCATAGACGCCGATCCGCTCAGGCGTCCTGAGGTAGTGGATGTTGCGGTATCGTTGTTGAAACGCCTCGACGACGCTCCGCTCGTTCTGCGGGGACGCTGCGTCGACCACGATGATTTCCAGTTGATCGGCGATGGTTTGCCCCTCGAGGTCCTCCAGGCATTCCCACATAAAAGCTTCCGACTCGTAGGCTGAGACGATGACGGAGATTCGTGGGGCGGCCGGTGCGGCGGTTCCCAAGCGGGTCAGACGGGCCGCATCGGCATGACGGACGAAGAGTGCATTGCCATGCGTCGGACAGTGATCGGCGAGAGGGGCGTATCCGACGAAGCGATGGCTCGGCTCCAGCATGGCCTTCAGTTCATCGAGGGATCGTGCGCCGACGTAGACTTCTTCGAGACTGGCCTCGACGTAAATCAACCGCGTCGTCGACCGCAGCGAGGCCGGCAGTGAGGACAGCACCCGGTATTCTGCTCCCTGCACATCGATCAACAGCATGTCGGGGTTTGGCAGACGATGGGTCCGTATGGCGGTGTCCAGACGGCGGGTGTCCACCTGAATGCGTCCCACATCCCTCACCTGGGGAAAGATGTCCCGATGCTTGCCCAGCGGCAGCAACGAACTGGATTCGCCGTCATTATTGGTCAGGTGAAACGGCGCGACGCCATCCTGGTCGCTCACCGCGTACGGCAGGACCGTCACCCGGGGATCGTTCGCCGTCAGCCGCTTCAGCTCGGCGACCAGTTGGGGAATCGGTTCGAACAAATAGATCGCCGCCAGATTGGGAAGCAAGCGGGTGAGCACCTCGCGCTCCTGGAAGCGGTGAGCGCCGATGACGTAGAGGACCCGAATGTCTCCGGCTAGCGGCGTGTCGTGCAGCTCATCGAGAAGGTCGTGCTGCGACCGGCTCCTCCGTTCCGCGACTCGCGTGGCAGGACGCGGTGTGCCGACCCCCTCCCCTGTCGTCGGCGCCACGGTCCGCTCCCTCGGTTGGTTGCCTTGACGTGACTCTCCGACCTCGGGCTGGGGACAATAGGCATCCCATTCCGCATCCAGCTGTATCCGTGCGTGTGGCAGCCGCTGCGCGGCGATCGTGTCGGCGTGACCCCGATTTGCCAGCAGAATGTGGCGCTCGGTCAGCGTCTCTTGCGCGACGAGTCCACTGGTGAAGCGGGGATCGATGCCATGTATCACGCCGGCGGCCCGTTCCAACGCCCGCAGATACGGAACGTAGACACATCGCAGAGTCTGAACGGTCAATCGGTAGTGCGGATGCTTGACGGGCAAGGCCAGGCCGGGCCCAAGGGGGGTCATCGCGTGAAAATGGTAGAAAATCAACGGGCGGCCATCGACGGTCACGGACCCGTGTGGGTCCAAGGCGATCGCGTACTGATCGTTGTTCCACGGCCCGACGCCGGCTCCGATGTGCTCCAGTTCTCGGACCGCGGGAAAGCGCTGCGGCCAATCGTTGAGGTACATCTGATCACCGAGCTTCCCGTCGCGATACGTGGCCGAACACCATTCGAGGCAGCGGTCCCGCCACCATCCAAGCGCCCGACGGCCAATCTCGTCGTTTCGGAAGGAAACGAGTCCCACGTTGTACTTGCCGTTTGTGTCCTGAAGCCAGGTGTGCGCAGCGGAGAAGCGATGGCCATGCACGAGGATGGACCGCTCCCCTAGCTCAGTAAACAACGGTTGGGGAGAGGAGAAGAAATAGAGATCGGCGTCCAAATAGGTCAGCACGTCGATGTCGGGGTGGCGTTCCAGCAGCCGCAGGATGACCGTCGGCGTGGCGGTCCAATAATATTCAATGAGCGACCGCTCCGCCTTCGTTCGGAGCAGCGGCTCATCTCTCCCCTCGATCTCGTGGAACGGCACCGCAACCACCCGAGCCGGAGCGGCTTGGCGCAGCATCAGCCTCGTGACCTCGTCCATGCAGATCACGAAGAGCCGCCAGTCGTCTGCTTCGTGGCGGGCGAGCGATTCGATGAGGGCGAGCCCTCTCCCCAAGTAGTTGCGATCGAAATACGTGCAGTAGTGACGCATCGTCTTCTCCTAACGGTGGGGCCAGGCTTCGAGCGCCGCGCAAATGCGCGCGACGTGCTCGTCGCACAGCTGCGGGCCCATGGGCAGCGTCAAAATGCGGCGATACAGCCGCTCGGTCGCCGGAAGTCTCTCTCCTCCGCGGACCCGTCCTCGATAGGCCGGCTGTTGGTGAATGGGCAGTGGATAGTGGATGGCCGTCCCGATGTCGCGGTCGCGCAAAAAGCTTCGCAGGGACTCCCGGTTCTCGCATTCCACGACGAAGAGGTGCATGGCGTGCAGAGTGCCCGGGATTTCGGCCGGGGCAACGAGGCCGGTGCCATCGAGCGTCGCCCGGTATCGTGCCGCGATCGTCCGGCGGCGTTCGTTGTCAGCCTCCAGATGCGGCAGCCGAGCCCGGAGAATTGCAGCTTGGAGTTCATCCAATCTGGAATTCATCCCCGGCACCGCGCTGACATATCTCGTCCGCCATCCGTACTGCCGGAGGGCGCGGACTGACTCGGCGATGCCAGGTGAGGAGGTGACGACGGCGCCGCCGTCCCCCAGCGCGCCGAGATTCTTGGTGGGATAGAAGCTGAAGGCGCCGGCGTCCCCGAAGGTGCCGACCCGCGCGCCCCGGAAGGCCGCCCCGTGTGCCTGGGCGCAATCCTCCACCACGGCGAGACCGGCGTTTCGAGCGATCGTCATGATGGGCTCCATGGCGGCAGGCTGGCCGTACATGTGAACCGGGACGATCGCGCGGGTTCGTGGTGAGATCAGTCCCGGCAACTGCGACGGATCCAGACAGCGTGAGACGGGCTCGATATCCACAAACACCGGCACAGCGCCGATCTGCTCGATCGCCGCGACCGTCGCGACGGCGCTGTGCGACACCGTGATGACCTCATCTCCCGGCAGCACGCCCGCCGCCTTGAGGGCAAGCGCCAGTGCATCGGTTCCGCTTGCCACACCGACCGCAAAGGCGGCGCCCACATACGAGGCCCATTCCCGTTCAAAGCGTTCGACTTCCTCGCCGAGGATGTACTGACCGCTTTCAAGCACGCGGTCGATCGCCACGCGAAGCGCCGGACCCGCCTTGCGTGTGTGCGCCACAAGATCGGACACCGGGATGGCGTCACTCGACATGGTCGGCTTGCCAATAGTGCGCGGCATAACGATGATAGAACTCCAGGCTTTTCTCCAAGCCCTCGCGCAGCGCCGTCGCGGGCTTCCATCCCAAACGGGCACGGATTTTCCTGTAATCGCCGTAATAGTCGCCGATATCGATGCGCTTGCGATCTTCCGGAAAGGGGACCAGCCGATAGGTCCCCTTTCCGTTGACGTCGATCAGCAATTCGGCGACCTCTCGAAGCGTCAGCGGATCGTCGGCCCCCAGATTATAGACCTCGCCATCGGCTGCGTCGGAGGCGGCGGCCAGAAGAAACGCGTTCACGACATCATCCACATAGTTGAAGTCGCGCACCTGCGCGCCGTCTCCATAGACCGTGATCGGTTTGCCTTCTATGAGGTGCCGGATCCAGATGCCCAGGAACGTCTGCCGAGCGTCCTTGACGCGCATCCTCGGACCGTAGGTATTGGACAGGCGGAGGATGCAGGAGCGGATGCCATAGACCTGGTGATAGACCGAGTGATAGGCCTCACCAGCCATCTTGTTGATCCCGTTCACGTCGACCGGGCGTACGGGGTGCCGCTCGTCCACCGGGAGCGCGTCGGGCTTTCCATAGATCTGTCGGGTGCTCGCGAAAATGACCTTGACCACCGGGTTGTGGCGGCGGCACGCCTCGAGGATGAACAATTGCGCGCGCGCGTTGATCTCCAGGTCGGTGTACGGGTTGTGCATGGAGTCGAGGTGACTGGTCTGTCCGGCCAGGTTGAACAGATAATCCTGCCCTCGCACCAGATACTTCATGGAATGCTCGTCGCGGACATCCGAGATGTTCAGCCGGACCTTGTCTTGAAGGCCCTCGATGTTCCAGAGATTGCCTCCGTATTCCGGAATCATGCTGTCGACCAGCGTCACGGCCGCGCCCATGTCCACGAGACGGCGCGCCAGATTGGACCCGATAAATCCCAGTCCGCCGGTGATCAGCACTCGCTTGGTGCGAAATATCTCAGGAGTGACGGGCATGTTTCCTAAACACATAGGTGGTTTCGAACTCGTCGCGCTCCGGTTGCGCCTCGTATTCCAGAGACCGGACCAGTTCCAACCCTTGATCGGTGAACAGCGTCAAAATCTCCTTCTCGTTGAACCGCAGCTCATGCGTTTCAACGCCGTACGCGAACTTTTTAAAGTGGGCCGTAGGACGGCGCCTGCACACCGGTGTCCGATGGGCCACCACCACGGAGGCGGCCACCCGTGTCGCCTCCCGGACATGTCGGGCGTAATCCCGCACATGCAGCAGGACGCAGGACGACACCACGATCGGAAAGCGCGCATCGGCAAACGGCAACGCGCCCCCGTCGGCGACCTGGAATTCGGCGCTCGGATAATACGTCTTCGCCATCGCGATCATGGCGGAAGAGAAATCGACGCCGGTATAGGCCACTCGCTGATTGAGCAGATACTCGAGGACCTCGGAGTAATAGCCCGTGGCGCAGCCGATCTCGAGGAGGCCGATGCCTGGCGTCGCGTAAGGCCGCAGCGCATCGGCCAACACCTTGAAGACCACAGGTGGACGGCCCTGATACATGCCGGCCAGCTCCTGCTGCACCAGGGCCCGTTGCTTTGCCGGGATGTCATCCGCTTGCCAGGCACGCTCCATCGCTTCGGTGATTTCAGACTCCCGAATGGGCTGCTTGCCGTAGGCGATCCTTCCCAAATCGGGTTCAGGCAGCCGGTCCTGCTTGAGTTTGCGACGCAAGTGCCGCTCGCAGATTTCTGCCGTCTGCTGCATCCGTTTCTCGTACGTATGGTCCCGATGAGTTCTGAGCTGACCTCGACGTGCGATGTCCTTCGCCTCTTCCGGATGGGCAAGGTAGTACCGGATCAGAGCCGCGCATTCGTCGACTGATCGATAGGCAACGATCTCGTCACCGACGGCGAACAGTTCGTTGAGGTTGTCTTTGTAGTCCGTCATCAACAGGGCGCCGCACCCCGTTGCTTCGAAGAGGCGCATGTTATTGGCGTAGTGTTTCGAGACATCGATGTGGTGATTGAGCGTGATGGTGGAATGGGCCAGAACGGAAAACATGTCCGAGCCCCAAACGGCTCCATGGACACGACAGGTGCCCGCGCCATCGGGAACCGTCTCCGTGCCGTAGCCCCACAGGTCGAGCGGGACCTCACGGGCCAGCCGTCTCAGAAAGTCCAGCCGTTCCCGATGTGCCGGGGAAACACCTCCCACAAAGGTGACGGGGTACCGGTGGGGCTCCGGCTTGAGTCGCCCCGCTACCCGTGGACTAAAGGCCAGCGGCTGGTAGTAGGCGACGAGGCCTTGTCGCCTGAATTCTTCGACGAAATGAGGGAACGAGGAGATCAGAATGTCGAACCCGCGCAAATCCGTCTGTGGGGGTATCGGGGAGGCGATTTGCCCAACGATCAAGTCCGTGAATGGTCGGATCGCGGCAAGGAAGGATGTCGTCGCCACTCCGAGATCTTGAAGATAGACCACCTGCGGTCTGGCACGGCGGACTTGCTCAACGGCGATCTGAAGCCCACTGATCTTATTCAGACCTTGTTCAGCGGCCCAGGCTTCCTGGAGCTGGGAGCAGTTCACGATCAGGTCGACGGCCGACCATCCTGCCGCTTTCAGTCCTTCAGAGTAGAAATCGCTGTCGCCAAAACAGGTGTCCTGCAGAGACCGCAGCTGTTCGTCGTAAGAGGCCGCCGAAAGGGATGCATGCGTGCGGTAATGGTGGGCGAGAAACCCATCGTAATAGGTGTTGATGAACAGGCAGGAATGCGGGACAGTAGTTTTTGCTGAGGCCGGTGATCTGTTGGGTGAAGGCCCCGCGTCCGACTGGACGATCACCCGCCTATTGCCGTTCACGGTTCGATCTGACGCGGTGACTGGGGGGCGTAGCGGGGAAGCGCCCGCGCTGGATTTTCGGAGTGAGGCCAACACCCCTCGTGCCGCCTCAGCCGCCTCCCCTCTTAGCGGAGTCATGCTGCCGATGAGGATCCCCTTACCAATCCAGTGAATTCCCGAGACGTTCACGTACCCGAGTGCGTTCCACCAATCGGCAATGGCGAGCTCGCTGTCTCGCAAGCCATCGTCCATACAGATCACGGCGTGAGGATCCAGAAACCGGTGCACCAAAGGAAGGGTGGCGAATCGTCCTCCATACTCGGCGACAGGTCCATCAATGAGTACAAATTCCGGTTGTATCCCTCCAAACAAGCGGGTCAATTCGCGCTCAGAGAGGCTGTAGCCGGACGTTTCCAGTCCATGGATCGTTTGCTGAACGATGGGCGCATGGTGGAGCCGTACCACATCGAGCAATCCGTGACTGGCGAGTCGTGATTCCGTGTCCTGAAGAAACTGGGGCGATTGTTCGATGCTGAACACCAGGGGCTTTGGCGGATGCCCATGGATCTTTTTCATGATGTAGGCCAGGATGAGGGTGCTGACACCACTTCCAAACTCCAGGATTGCTCGAGGTCTCCTTTTCTCGATTGCATCGACGAGGAACTCTATGGTGTCGGCCGCCAGGGACCATTCACCCAACCGCATCCCGTCAAGCAGCGAATTCAGCTCGTGATGGTGCAGAGTCCGCCGCTCTCTCGACATGTACGTGAACAGCGGATCGGTATCGCAGGAGGCACTCAACGCTGCACGGAGTGAGAGACAGGCAGCAAGCGGCATGGGAATGGCCCGAAACGATGATGCCGACAAACCAATCAGGGTCTTCGGGTCGATGGGTGTTGAGTGACCCGCGTCGGTGGTTGGAGCGTGGACGGACATCCCTGCAGCTTCAGCAATCAAAATGATCTCCTTGGTGATTCGGGCCCGTCACTGCGAGCATGTCATTGCTGACCGTACCGAAGAGTGCGCATGAGGCGGCCGAGTCCGCCCATCCATCGACGACGAGCAATCGCTTCGAGCTCCTCCTATCAAAAGATGTGCCCGTTTCCAGGTACGCAAGAGCCCGCATTGTGACGCCATCATGGAGCGTAGAGGCGAAGCCCGAGACGAGATAGGCAAAAGATGCCGAGTGTGAAGGCGATCAGGCAGGAAAAATCATGACCAGCTACCTGGCTGCTCGAAGGTTACACGCTCGGCCAATGGGTCTAGGCTCCTCTGCTTGCGAACGACCCTTCATGCGCGCTTCAGCATCGTACCGTTCCGGCGCACTCCGGAGGGCACCATGGCCTTCGCCAAAGTCAAATTCTTCGTGTGGACTAATGGGCATTGCGAGGAGAGGGCCCACCCCCATCATGGGAGGGCGACGTGAGGATCGGCATTTCTCTGCACCGTCCACTGTTCGATCGCGAGCCTCACCGATCCTCCCCATCCGCGGTACTCGATGTACTCGGTGCCGCCGAATTGGAATTCCAAACCGAGGAGATGGCTGTTCTCGTGGACGTCGACGTTCTTGACGATGCCCGTCAGATTCGTGACGTGTCCCAACCCCGGCAGCTCGAATTCCAAGCGGACCCCGGCGCCTGGCTTGACCCACGCGGGCTTCTGCGCCACGGCGAGGCTGCATCCTCCCACGCTCAGGTCTCTGACCATCCCGCCTGCACAGACCTGGGAAGGAACCGGCGACGCCCCGCCCCGATTGGTATCGGCGCGCATCAGCAAGGCCGGCTCACAGGCCGAGACTCGGACGTGCCGGCGCAGCTGCATTTCCTCAACCACCTGCGGAAAGGCGAGAAACAAGAGCGGCACGGGAGACGCGATGCTGTCGCGGACCTCGGTGCGGTACCCGACGAGCGTGCCGTCCCTCAGATAACTGATGGTGCACAGAGTGCCTTTAGGAATGCTGATGGTGTGGCCCAGTTGCGCAGGCCACTCGCACACGAGCCACGCGTGCTCTTTCCATCCGAGCATCGTCGATCCGTACATCCTCTTCTCGTTGTCCAGGGTGAGCGACAGCTTGACGGCCTGCCCTACCGTCAGAAACGAATCGGCGGAAGGGGTGGCCGGGGTGACGCCGTTCATAACGACTCCTTGTCGAGATAGAGCGCGGGCTGCAGTGCGGTCTCCGTCGCGTCCGCGGCCGCCACGATGAAGCGCCGCGGTGTGCCGGTCTGATGCCGCAGTTCCACGTCCTGCGGGTGGGACAGGAGCGTCCGCCCGGGACCCTTCACCACGATGACGCTCGGCTCGAGCGGCGCGTCGTGATGAACCTGGCGGACGACCGCGACTTCGCCGGTGTTCAGCTCGACGAGCGAGCCGACCGGATAGACGCCGACGAGCTGGATGAAGTGCTGGACGAGCCCATGATCGAGATGCCCGCGTTGCGAAATGACGAACAGGAACGAGAGGGCGTCATGCGCCGGCTTCGCCTTGTGGTAACAGCGATCGCTGGTGATGGCGTCATACACGTCCACGACCGCCGCGATCATTCCCGATTGGCTGAGGGCCGATTTTCCAAGTTTGAACGGATACCCCGAGCCGTCGACCCGTTCATGATGCTCCAAGGTCGGCTTGAGGTAGGGATCGGACAGGTCCGTCATCTCGGACAGGACCTCCGCACCGCGCATCACGTGCTGTTTCATGAGCTCGTATTCCTGGGCGTCGAAACGGCCGGGCTTGTTCAGGATCTCCAAGGGGATGCGCGTTTTGCCGATGTCGTGCAGCAGGGTGCCGACCCCGAGCTGGTGCAGCGCTTCGTGCGTCATGCCGACAGCCCGGCCCAGGGACAGGGCTAGCACCGCGGTGTTGACGGAGTGGAAGAAGGTATACTCGTCGAAACGTTTGAGGCGCGACAGGCTCGTCAAGGCATCCGCGTTCCGCAGGATGCTGTCCGCCATGTCGGCGACGACTCGGTTGACGGCCTCCATGTTGATGGCGCGTCCCATCCGCGCGTCCAGCATGGCGCCTTGGATGACCGATTTGGCCGCCTGATAGACCTGACGGGCGACCGGCAGTTCCTCTCCGAAGGGAACGTCCGCAAGGGGGTCCGGCGCGCAGTCGCTGGGCGGCTTCGCGGCCGCCGCCTCGAGCGAGGGCCCGCTCGACGGATCCTCCTCCCCTTCCTCTTCCGCCACGTGCAGCATACGGACTCCGCAAGCCCGCAGTTGAGCGATCTGGTCGGCGGACGTGACGGCCATGCGGTGCCGCAGGAAGGGAGTCGTGAGCCAAGAGCGGTCGAGTTTTTCGATCCGCATGCCCGGCCGCAATTCGTCGATGGTGATGCGCTTGGCCATGTGCAGGGATGCGCGCCCTGATGGAAAGGAGATCTCTCGGTTCCGCTCCGCTATCGGCCTGTTGGCGACGATTCTTGAGGCCAAGGAGCCGTGACGGCGTCAAGTTCTTCGCGCCAAGGACCGATACAACGGCGAGAGCCTTCCGATTGCGAGCCGCATCCTCGTCGTCTGCCGGAGCGGTGATGAAGTCGAAATCAACGCTGAAAGAGATCCCTATCGATAAGCTGGTCCCCGGGATGTTCGTCGTCGAGATGGACGTCCCCTGGTACCGGACGCCCTTTCTCTTCCATCGGCGGCTGATCCACGACGCCGAGATGGTGCGCGTGATGAAGCGGTGTGGCATCACGACCGTCACCATCGACATCTCGCGAGGGGGCGATATTGAGCCGACCAATAGGCTTGAAGCTCCGTCCGAGGCGGCATCCGAGACGCCCCCTACCGGCATGGCGGGGGAGACACCGGGCGCGGCTCCGACGGGTGCAGCCTGTCGTTCGGCGCCGGGCGCGGGACGGCTCTCGGGCGGCGGTGGGTTGGATCAGCCCGGCCCCAACGAGGAGACTGCACAGAAAGGCGGAGAGCGGCCGGGCCGCGCGGACGCCGAAGCGGCGCCGGGGTCCGCGGCGCGTCGGATTTATCTGGATGCCCAAGAGGCGGTGGAGCGTATCTTCGCCGATTTGGAGCAGGGCATTCCTCCTCCGCCGCAGACCGTCAAGGCGTTGGTCATGAACTTCATCGCGCACGTGTTGGATCACCGCGCGGGTCTTGTCACCCAAGTCGCGCTCGAAAAACTCCGACAGTTCGATCATTCCTTGTCGGCCCACGGCCTCACGACGTCCATCTTGTCGCTCATCGTGGGCATGGAAGCCGGCATGGAAGGCACGGATTTGGAGTATCTGGGGACCGCCGGCCTGATCCACGACGCCGGCTATGTGCGGCTGCCGCGCAATCTGGTCCGGCGTCGCTGGGAATGCAGCGAGGACGAGCGGCGCCTGCTGGAGCAGCACGTCACGTTCGGGGCCGCGCTGTTGGGCGAGCACGGTCAACTGCCCGAAACCGTCATCCGTATCATCGAACAGCATCACGAACGAGGCGACGGGAGCGGATATCCCGCGAAGGCGAGCGGCGAAGAGATTCTGCAAGGTGCGAAGATCCTCGGTCTCATCGATGTCTATGACGCGATGATCAGCCGCCGAAGTGGGCGGCCCGCCATGCTGCCGCATCACGCCATCCGGCAGTTGTTTCTCGCCGGGGAGCGCGGGGAGTTCGACAAAGCCCTGGTGGAGTTGGCCATTCGCAGCATCGGCGTCTATCCGATCGGCAGCCTGGTCCGGTTGAACACCGGCGAACAGGCCGTCGTCGTCGGCATCAACCCGCAGCAGCGATTGAAGCCCCGGGTCAAGATCACCGGAGGTCCTCAAGGCGAAAGCTATACGACACCCGTGGAACTCGATCTGGCCGCGCAGCCCGCCGATCGGCATGTCAAGAGCGTGGTCCGGGTTCTTGATCCCGTACAGGAGCGGGTGAGCGTGGCCATGTATCTGGACGATGAGCGAGCGGCGTGATGGCGCGGCACCGTCCTCCGCGCACACGCCGGCCGCCCCGACGTCCTCCTGCCATTGCCTCCGATAAGGGGCTGTCCGGGGTGTTTGAAGCGCTGCCCTTAGGAGTGGTGTATCTGGACCATAACGGGCAGGTGCGCTTCCTCAATGCCGAAGCCCGCCGTCTCCTTTCGGTGCCGTCTTCGCAAGACGTGTCCGGCTCCTGGCCCTACATCTGGGGCCGCCTCACCGGCCGGACGGAAGCGTCCGTCATCGAGGACCTGCACGGGGTGCTGGCAACCGGACGCCCGTCTCGCTTCCGTCCTGTTCGGTTGCGCCAAGGATCGCAGCGATCCCTCCCGGTCGAATGGACCTGTTCTCCCGCTGTGCACCCCGCGCCGCGAGGCCTGGTCGTCACGTTGCGCGATCTCTCCCGTGAAGAAGAACTCGAGCAGGAGCGCGATCAGCTGGCGGCCATTGCGGAAGAAAGTCCCAGTCCCATCGTGGAGCTCGATGCGCACGCGCAAGTGCTGTACGCCAATCCGGCGATGGTGTCGTTGCTGACCAAGCACGGGTACGGCGCGGGCGGTTTCCCCAAGGTCGTTCCCCCGGGATTGCCCGGGCTGGTGGCGACATGTCTCGAAACCGGGCGCCCGCTGCCCTGCGAGAACGTGGAACTGCCGGGAGCCTGCTTCTCCTGGACGCTGTGCCCGGTGCCGGGTCAGCACCGGGTGCGTGGATACGCCCTCGACATGACCGATAGCTATGAAGCCCAGCGGCGCCTGGTCGACAGCAACCGCCGGCTCGATCAAGCGCTGACGGCTGCGCGGGAATCGGCGCAGGCCAAGACGGCCTTTCTCGCCACCGTCAGCCATGAGCTCCGCACGCCGATGAACGGCGTCATCGGCATGACGGCGTTGATGATGGAGACGCCGCTCTCCCCGGAGCAGCGGTCCTATGCCGACACCATCAGGCAGTGCGGTGAGGCGCTCCTCCAACTCATCAACGATTTGCTGGAATGCAGCAAGATCGAAGCCGGCAAGCTCGAGTTGGAACGGTTGGACTTCAACCTCCGTACCACGGTGGAACAAGTGCTCGCCCAGTTTGCCGAGCGGGCTCAGGTCAAGGGGTTGGAGCTTCTCGGATTGGTCCATGCGGCGGTGCCGACCGGGCTGCGCGGGGACCCAGGACGCTTGCGCCAGGTGCTCACCAACTTGGTGGCCAACGCCGTGAAGTTCACCGACCGGGGGGAAGTCACGCTGCAGGCCTATCTGGCCGAAGAGGATCCAGAATCGGCGCTGATCCGGTTCGAAGTCACCGACACCGGGATCGGGATCGCGCCGGAGACCCAGAGCCGGCTGTTTGTGCCGTTCGTGCAGGCCGATAGTTCCACGACGCGGAAGTACGGAGGAACGGGGCTGGGGCTCTCCATTTCCAAACAGCTGATCGAGCTGATGGGCGGGCAGATGGGCGTGCGCAGCATACCCGACAAGGGGAGCACGTTCTGGTGCACGGCCCGCTTCCAGAAGCAATCGAGTTCGCCGCGGGCCATCGTGCCGGCTGGAGAATTGGCGGGCCGGCGCGTGCTGATCGTCGACGACAACGAGTCGAACCGCATGATCCTGCACCAGCTCGTCAACGGGTGGGGTATGGTGGATGACGTCGCGCAAGATGCCGGCGACGCCCTGTCCCTGGTCGCCGCGGCGAAGGCAAGCGGACGTCCCTATGAACTGGCGATTCTGGACGTCATGATGCCCGATAAAGACGGGCTCGAACTCGCCCGCGAGTTGCGGCATCATCCGGGTTGCCCGGGGCTTCGGATCGTCGTGATGACGTCGCTCCTGCGCCGGGGGCATGCCGAAGAGGCTCGCAAGGCCGGAGCCATGGCCTATCTGACCAAGCCGGTGCGGCACGATGAGCTGCGGGATTGTCTGCGGACCGTCTTGGGGGTTTCGACCGCTGATCCGCTGCATCACACTCCCGCTCCCCGCTTGATCACACGGTACACCCTTGCGGAAGGAGCCGCGCGCCCCTGCATCCTGATCGCCGAAGACAACATCGTGAACCAGAAACTGGCGGTCCGGATGGTGGAAAAGCTCGGCTTCCAGGGAGACGTCGTCGAGAACGGGCAAAAGGCGTTGGAAGCCGTAACAACAGGCCGTTTTGCCGCCGTCCTGATGGATTGCCAGATGCCGCTCATGGACGGGTTCGAAGCGACGCGGCGCATTCGTGAGCACGAGGCCGCCGCTCACGCCGCCGGAGCTGGAGCGGGCCACATACCGATCATTGCGGTGACGGCCAATGCGATGGCCGGCGACCGGGAACGATGCCTGGCGGCCGGGATGGACGAATACCTCGCCAAGCCGGTCAAGCTTGATGAGCTCCGTCAAGCGCTGGAACGGTGGACGGCAGATGCCGCGGGTGGGCACGCCGCTCAACCCTCGCCGGATGCCGACGAGCCGGCGGATGAGCGCCGGACCTTTGATCGGGCCAGAATGTTCGAAAACATCGGCCGCGACGAAGAGTTGTTTCAGCAATTGGTCGCACTCTTCCTCGACCGCCATGAGACGATGCTCGGCAGCATCAAGGAGGCGCTGGCGCGCGGCGACGCGGCGCAAGTCGAGCGGGCGGCCCACACGTTGAAGGGGACGGCCGCCAATCTCTGCGCGACCGCGGTGGCCCAGGCTGCAGGGCGACTGGAAGCCGTCGGGCATCTCGGGGTGTTGCGCGACGCTCCCCCGGTCTATGCCGAGCTCGAGATGGAGGTGCTGCGCGCCGTGCGCATCTTGAAGCGGCACCGGTCCGGGGGCGGCGAAGGTCGGGAAGCAGCCTGATTCAGGCGGGACAGGCGGTGCTGACCGACGGCGAGATGGGAGCGGCGGCCTGCGGGGCCGCGACGGGAAACAAGGGATAGCGGGTCGGATAATCTTCGGACAGGACGAGCTGTTTGCAGAGCCGCGTGCGGGGATTCATCAGAACCGGTCCGCGCAGGTTGGCCGTAATCCGACCCGGATCCTCGGATGGAATCGTCAGGATCACCGCGAGCGCCAACTCATCCGATCCGACGGCGTCGACCTCGGCGAGCGCTTCCCGCGGGTACTCGACTCGATAGTCGGCATGGAACAGCGCCGGATCGATCACCACAAACGCCAAGCCCGGCTCATCCAGAGACTGCAGCCACTTGAAGGGCGCTTCGGTATCGTGATCGAGCATCACGTACCGACGTTGATCCGGAAAACCGAGCAGTCCCGACGGAAATTCAAGAATCGTCTCGTCCCTGACGTCCAAGAGCCCGAATCGGCTGGAGCTGCACTTCATGCTGACGCCTCACGGGGACAGGCGCCGCTTGGCCGGCGCGAGCCGCCGGAACGCTTCCATCGGGATGACGCCGGTTTGTGCGGCCATCTGATTCTCGCTGAGAATACGCGCATGCACTTCATCGCGGTGGACCTCCACGTGCGGGGGCGCCTCGATGCCGAGGCGCACGTGACCGCCTTTGCTGCCGAGCACGATGACTCGAATGTCGGGACCGATGGTGACGCCTTCTCCGCGTCGGCGAGTGAGGACCAGCATGTCAGCCTTCCATGGCGAGGGGCAAACTCCTCCCCTCTTATCGGTCCACCCGCCCGTGAACTTGACGAGCCGCAGCCTTCGCAGTGTTCCTCAAAGATAGTTGAGCAGCGAGTTCTCGAAGACCTTGGTCAAGGTGCGGCTCGCCGCTTCGACGGCGTATTGCTGCAGCGTCAAGTCGGAGATCGCCTTGGCCAGATCGACGTCCTCGGTCTGCGACAGCATTTGGAGAAAGAATCCCTGAGACTCCTCCAATTGGGCGGCGGTCGTGCTCAGCCGGTTCGAGAGGGCGCCGACCTCACCCTGCACGGCCCCAATCTGCGAGATCGCGCCGTCCAGACGGTCCAGGGCGGAGCTGATGCCGTCACGATAGTTGCCGCGCAGTGCGCCGACCAGCTCCTTGACCGTCGCGAACATATCGACCGTCCCAGCGGTAAACGCACGGTCCCCTGCGACGTTCGTCGGAACCGTTTGATTCGGCCCAATCTCGATGGCGTGGACGCCGGCGTCGCCTTGGTATTGGAGTCCCGAGACGACCGAGAACAGGTCCCCGGCTGCCGGCGCGCCGCTTCCATTCGACAGCGTGAGGCGCACGCCGTCGAAACTGATGGCGGTGCCGGACGCATAGGTCTGATTCGCGAGCACGGTGCGCGGCGCAAGGCGGACCGCAAAGGTATCCCCGGCCTGCGGGCCTCCCTGCTGCCCGGTGCCGATGACGACCCGCAAGCCGTCGAAGGTAATCGCTTCCCCTGAGACGTAGGCGTTTCCGCTGGAGAGCGTCGTGCCGGTAGTGACGTCCAGAACGGAGTATTGCGTCGAAGAGGTGAACTGAATCTGGTACGAGTGCAGAGTCAATTGCGCGGCGTCGACCACACCGGCATCCATGACGGCTGCGCCGCCGGTGTTTGACGTGCCGCGGGTCGTCGTGACCGGTGCCGTGACGTCGAGCACGTCGTACGTCGTGGCTGAGGTGAAGCGGATGAGATAGTCGTCGAGCGTGGCCGCATTGTCGTCCACGACCACGCCCTGGCCGGCTCGCGCGCCGCCGGTATTGCCGGCCGAGGCCTTGACGGTCGCGGTCAAGGCGAAGGGGACGCCGCCTGTCGTGGCGCTGCCTCCGTTGAATCCGAGGGTAGCGAGGCCGGTTCCCCCCGTGACGGTGACGGAGGAGGATGGCCCGTGCGAATCCGATGCAATGACGAGGCGGTCCCCTTCGAAGGTCACCGTCACTGATTTGCCGGCGTTCATCAATGCCGCGTCCGCATTCAGTCGGCTTTGAAGACGAGCGGCAAGCTGCGCGCCGGTCAGCGATTCTGTGCCGCTGGTTAAATCCACGGTGCCGGACGTCACGCCGTCGACCGTGACGACGAGGGTGTCGTTGGCGCCGTTGGTGAGGGTGGCTGGCGTGGAGATGGTGACGCCCGTGGCGCGCCCATGGGTGCTGGTCCCCCCAAAAATGGGTTGGCCGTTCAAGCCCGTATTCGCCGACTGTTGCAGCTGCGCGAACAGTTGCCGAACCTCGGCCGCGCCGATCAGCCGCTCCGCGGGGCCGTGCGTATCGGTGCGGAATTGCACCGCGAGTTGCTGTGCCCGGGAGAGGGAGGCCGTCACTTGGCTCAGCATCTTATCGGACAAATCCAAGCGGGTCTGGCCGAAGACGATGTTTCGGCGGCGCTGCTCGATGGCGGCAATGGACGCTTTGTCCAATGCGATCTGGTTGAACGCGCTCGGGTCGTCGGACGGCGTGCGGACCAGCTTGCCGGTGGACACTTGCTCCTGAAACTCGAGCGCCCGGGCTCGAGCACGGGCCAGGTGGTTTGCCAGCACGCCGAAGGTCTGAAGTTCGGTGACACGCATGGACTGCCTCGCGGATCAGGGTTTGATGGACAGCAGTGTCTGGAACATCTCGTCGGTGATGCGGATCAGCCGCGAGGCGGCTTCGAATCCGCGCTGAAACTTGATCAGGTTGACCAGCTCTTCGTCGAGGGATACGCCCGACACCTGGGCCCGCAAGGTATCGATTTGGTCCTTCAAGATCTCTTGGGCTTCAAGATCGCGATTCGCCATTTGGGCCGCGACGCCAAGATTGGCGGCGGCCATGCGATAGGCGTCGTGCAAGGTGCCGTTGTCCAGGCTGGCAAACTGCTGATGCTGCAGAGCCACGAGCGCCAGTGCGTTGGCATTGTTGCCCGGGACGCCGGTGCGGGTCGACGAGGCTGCGATGGAGGCGGGCGCGGAAAGGTTGACCGCGAGGTCGCGCGCCGCATGACTGTAGGAGTTGACCTGGAAGGCGTCCCCTGCCGCCGGGGCGCCGCTGAGCGTCACGCTGAGCCCGTCGAACACCAGCGTGGCCGGATCGGTGTAGGTGCCGGAAGCCGCGGTGCTTGTGCCGCCGAGCAAGCCGAGGGAAGCTCTGGCCGTTCCTCCGGTGACCGTCACCGCCGACGAGGCTGTCGTGTCGTTGGATGTGATGACGAAGCGGCTTGTGGTCGTGTCGTAGGTGACGGTCACGGTTCTTCCGGCCGCTTGAAGCGTGGCGTCCGCGTTGATCCGCGCCTGCATCTCCTGGGCAAGAGCGGCTCCCGACGTGTAGGCCAACCCGGGACTTGCCGCGCCTGAGAGGGTGATCGTGCCGGAGGCCACGCCGTCGACCGTGAGCGTGAGGGTGTCGTTGGCTCCGGTGACGATAGTTACCGGCGTGTCGGCGGTCGGCGGACTGACGGCCGTCCCGGCATAGTTGCCTCGGATGGTCGAGCCCGTGGTCCGGTCGACGATCGAATAGGCGGTGGCGGACGAAAAGCGGATCTCGTAATCGTGGAAGGTGAGCAGGCTGTTCGCCACGACGGTCCCCTGCCCGATCGTCCCGGTCCCCTGATTGGCGTTGAGGTTCAACGTGGTGACGGCCGGCGGCGTGAAGAAGTCGGCTCCGGTGGTCCCATCCAAGCCGTACCCCTGCCGATGGAGCATGTTGACTGCATTGGCGAGCGTGGCGGCCATGCGATCGAAGGATTGCTCGAGCTCCTTGACGGTCGTATCGCGCACGTCAAGCAGGCTCCTCAGGCGGCCGTTGGAGATCAGCGCGTCGATGCTCAGCGGTCTCGTGCCGCCGGTGGAATACCCGACGGAGAAGAGGCCGCCGTTGTCGGGGTCTTCCACGGCGCTCAACTGCCGGACGGTCCCGCTCTCGACGAGGACCTGCCCTCTCGCGGCGAAGACAGAGAGCGCCCCCGTGGCCGATTCGACCGTGGTGACGTCGATGCGGAGGGCGAGTTCGTTGAGGGCCTGGTCACGCTGATCGCGCAGGTCGTTCGCATGCTGGCCGGTGGCTTCCGCCGCAACGATCTTGGCGTTCAGCTCGGCAATTTGGGCCGAAAGCCCGTTGATCTCCGACACGGTCTGCTGAATCTGGAAATTCAATGACTGCCGTGCGGTCACGATCGCCGTCGCTGCTTGGTTCACGGTCGTCGCGAGCTGCCGGGCGTTGGCCAACAGGACGGATCGTGCCGCCAACTCGCCGGGATTGGTCGACACATCCTGGAGTCCCTGGAAGAAATCATTCAGCCGGGCCGCCATCCCCTGATTATTGCTGTCACCAAACAACTGCTCGAGCCGCAGGAGTTCGTCCCGCGACAGCGACAGGCGGCCGAGATTCTGCTGGACTCGGGTGAGCTGCAGGTTCACGAACTGGTCGGTATACCGGCGGATGGACAGCGCCTGGACGCCCGTTCCCGCCATGCCGGGCTGGGCCGAGAGCGGAGGACGCTCCGACAGGACCGCCTCCTGGCGCGAGTACCCCGGCGTGTTGATGTTGGCCACGTTGTGGCCGGTGACGGCGAGGGCCTGTTGGGAGGTGGTGAGCGCGCTGCGCGCAATGTCGAACAATGACGTCAGCCCGATCATCGATTATCCTTTTTGGTGGAGGAGCACATTGACCGGCGCGGTGTTGGCGGACTGTCCGGCAGGCGTATAGAGCTCCTGTCCAGGGACCAAGGCCGCGCCGGTCGCCAGCGCCTGGTTCACCACACCGCGGATGCCCTCGATCAGCACCACGTTCTGTTTGATCTCATCCCGCACCAGCCGGGCCACGGACATGTAGTGCTGATAGCTGCGGCGCAGTTCCGCGGGGACCTCGGCCAGACGATCGAGCATTTGATGAACCGAGATCGTCTCGGGCCAGCCCTCGCGGATCGCCCATTCCTGGACAAACTGCTGCCGTTCGTCGGCCAGCGACTGGAGGGATTCCAGGATCGCGAGGCGCCGGCAATTGATGCCGTGGAATTCCGTGATGGCCAGCGTGCGTATCGCGGCGCGCTCCTCATGCACGGTTTCCAATAGAGACCGGCAGGCGGATGCTTCTTGATCGAGTAACAGGCAGAGCCGGGCGATTGGCGGAGAAGAGACCGCAGGACCCATACACACTCCTTGCGATGCCGGTGAATCCACCGCTACTCCGGCCGGCATCGTCCAGGAGCCGGAGGCAATTTACAGCACGCTGTCCGTCAGCACCTGCTTCAACAAGGCATCGCCGACCGCGCGGCCCGAGACGTCGTAGGTGCCGCAGTCCAAGGCCAGCCGGATACGCTCGATGCGCTCCGCGCGAGACGGGTCGGACTGTTCTGCCAGCGTGCGGATTCGTTGAAGCTCCTTGGCCTGTTCCGAAATCCGGACTTGATCCTTGCCGGCGTCCTTCCGGCCGCTCTGCACGGTCGCCGGGCTCCCGGCCTCCTGTACGCCGAGGAGCAGCTTGGCTAGATGATCCGTATTCCCGTGTCCCGAGATCCGCATAGTCCCACTCCTTCTTCGATCGCCCTTTCCCCCTTGAGGACAGGGCCGTCTAGCCCCGTCGAGCCGTTATCGGCGTTCAGCGCGGAAAACTTGAGCCCTCGGTCCAGGAAGCGACTGATTTTTTTCCGCATACTCCTGAATCATGCGCGCGATCCCAATACCACCCGCTTCGGCTGCCCGGAGCCCGATTTCCTCGTCGTAGAAGGAGTGAAAGTACGCGCCGAATTTGTTGCGGAGGGCTCCTTCGTGTACGGTTTCGCGCATCACCTTCAACAAGTACGAAACGAAATAGGATTCAAATTGGCGGCCGGCCTCGACCAGCTGCCGATGAGAAGCCACGGAATCCCGAGCAGGGCCTTGAGGGATCACTCCCGGGGCCTCAAAACGCGTGGTGGCGATTGGGCCGGATTCAGACAGGAGTGTTCGGTCTCCATATATTAATGGTAGAGCGAACGCTGCGTTGATTCTCTCAGTATCTGATACTGTCATTATATATCAGCGACTTACATTAGATGGTTTCAAGAGTAGCTTGAAGTGCCCCGGCGGATTTCAGCGTTGAAAGAATGGCCACCAGGTCTCGCGGCGTAACTCCCACGGCGTTGAGCGCCCGGACGACGTCCCCCAGCGTGACGGCTTTGTCGACCACGATGAGCCGGGACTCCTGCTCTTTCACGTCGGTCTGAGTATCGGGGACGACGACCGTTTGTCCGCCGGTCGAACCAATGATGGGGGCCGTCGGTTGAGACACGTTGAGCGTATTCTTCACCGAGATGGTGAGATTGCCGTGCGAGATGGCACAGGTCGAAATGCGGACGTGCTCGCCCAGGACGACGGTGCCCGTCCGTTCGTTGACGACGACTTTGGCGGCGGCGTCGACCGAGACGTCGAGTCCTTCGATGGAGGCGATATACTCCACGACCCTGCCTTGATAGGCCGGAGGAATGGTCGCTTTGACGGCTCCGGCATTGATGGCCGCCGCGCTCCCTTTTCCGAACACCCCCTCGATGGCCTCCACGGTGCGGATGGCGGTGGTGAAGTCCGGTTGGCGCAGGAGCACGGAGACCGAGTCCCAGGATTCGATGTTGACGACCGCTTCCTTCTCGATAATGGCGCCGCTTGGCACGACGCCGGCGGCCTGATGGTTCTTGATGACCGTCGACCCGCCGGCTCCCCCGACTCCCCCGAGAAAGCCTCCGATTGAAATCGGTCCTTGGGCGACCGCATAGACCTGCTGGTTGGCCGCCTTCAGCGGAGTCAACAGGAGCGTGCCGCCTTGGAGACTCTTGGCGTTGGCCATCGAGGACACGAGCGCGTCCGTGGTCATGCCCGGTTTAGCGAAGGGAGGTAGCTTGGCGGTGACCATGACCGCCGCGATGTTTCTCGTCAGCAGCTGAATCGGATCGATGACGAGATTGATGCCCATTTTGTTCAACATGGACATCATCGATTGGATGGTGAATTGACCGCCGATCACCATGTCGCCCGTGCGGTCCAACCCCACCACGAGGCCGTAGCCGATCAATTGGTTTTCGCGCACGCCCTCGATGGACCCGATGTCCTTGATGCGGACTGCGTCGGCCGGCGGGGGCATGATCAGCCAGGCGGCCAGGACGATCCAGGCTGCCGCGCGTTGCCTGCGGGGGGTCATCATGAAGCGCATCCGTTCACCAACTCACGAACGCGGGACCGATGTCGGGGTCTTGCGGCCGAGAAACATCCTGGACAGCCAGCCCTGTTCCGAGACGGAGTCCTGCGGCGCGGTCGCGTGGGGGTTGTCCATTGGTTCGAACCGCTTTGGCAGCAGGGGCGGATTGAAATCGGCCCGTCTCACCACGCCGCTCATCACCATCATCATATGGAGGGTCCCCGTGCTGAGGGGGCGCGGCCACGGCCCTCTCTTGACTGCGGGCGGTGTTCGTCGGCGGGACAGCGGCATAGAGGCTCCCTTCGTCAGAATGGATAGATCCAGTCCAAGATGCGGACAAGCCAGCCCGGACGCTGCACGTCGTCGAGCACGCCGAGACCGGAATATTCGATCTTCGCGTCCGCGATGGCGGACGAGAGGACGGTGTTCTTGGTATCCACGTCGACGCGGCGCACGATCCCGGCGATGGTCATGAGCTGCCGCTCGCTGTTGACCGTCACGTTGCGTTGGCCTTCGATGCGCAAATCGCCGTTCGGCAGGACTTCGGTGACGATGACGGAGATCGTGCCGGTCAACGTGCCTTCCCGGCTGGTCGCGCCTTTGCCTCCAAACTTGTTCTTGGCGCTGGCGTCGATCCCCATTCCGCGGCGTGCTTCGTCGCCCAGACGGATGCCGGGAATCCCGATGTACCCGATGCCCGTCCCGGCCAGCGCGTTTTCGATGGTCGATTCGCGCTGTGCGGCCGTGTCGGCCGACTTCGAGCCCTTGTGCTTCTCGACGATCTTGACCGTCAGCACGTCGCCCACCCGCATCGCGCGCAGATCTTCGTACAGGTAGGCCCGGCCGTTTTCTTCCTGCCAGAGCGATCCGATCGTCTTCGGCGGCGGCAGCGGCGGCACCGTGATCCGATGCGACACGTCCGGGGCGCTCATGCATCCCTGTGCGATCACCACAAGACCGACCCAGCAGGCTGCGTGGAGACGTCGCACGGATTAGAACTCCACCTGGACCAACCCGGGGGCGACGATCTTCGCCCGCAGTTCCCGGCCGGAATCCGCATTGGCGACCATGATCGATTCCCCGACGTGGCCGCTCGACTTGGTGACCCCCGAGGTCTGTATGGACAGCCCGCCCCGCCGCGCTTCGATCATCACGCGGTCGCCCTTTTTGACCATGAATGGCTTCTTCAAGAAGGCGCTGCGCAGCGGCGTATCGGGCTGAAGCGGTCGGGCGGCGCTCTTGCCGATGACCTCCGCGGCGTCGGTGATGTACGGGTGCTTGAGGTCGTAGACCCGCGTGCGGGCGGTCGTGAGATCGGCGGCCTCGATCAATTCGTCGGTCTTCAACGAGCGCGCGGTCGCCACCACATCGACGGTCGCCGACACGTCAACCAGCGTCTCGATGACCGTCCACGGTTTGCCGTCCGCGGTGGCGGCCACACGAAACAGCCGGCGGCCGAGCCCTTCGTCGCCGGAGGGCAGCACGCGCAGCTCGATCACGCCTGCCGGCAGTCGCTTGGGCTCCGACGGCTCCAGCACGGTCACCTGCACCGCCGTGACACGCTGACCCCATTCCCCTTCCAGATACTTCTCGATGGTTTTCTTGAGCAGGTCGGGATGCAACTCCCTGCCGGGCGCGGGCCTGGCAGCCGGTGCGTCCGAGGGTCTCGCGTGCGCCGACGGCGGATGGGCGGCGGTGAGCAGGCTCGTGCCGAGCAGGCCGGCGAGCAGTAGAGCAAGGCTGGGCATCAGGCGTCCGTTCCTCATCGTCGGAGATTGTTCGCAATGGCCATCATGTCGTCCGAGACCTGGATGGTCTTGGAGTTGATCTCATAGCTTCGCTGGGCGATGATCATATTCACCATTTCCTCGGCCAGGTTCACGTTGGAGCTTTCCAGAAATCCCTGCTGAATCATGCCGAACCCGGTGGTAAAACCGCCGGTGCCTTGGATCGGAGGACCAGAGGAGAAACTGTCGATGAACAGATTGTTCCCCATCGCCACAAGGCCGGAGGGGTTGTCAAACCGGGTGAGCTGAATCTGACCCACCTGCGAAGCCTGCGTCACTCCCGGCAGGAGCACCGACACGGTGCCGTCCTGAGCGATGTCCACCTTGAGCGCGCCCGACGGAATGGTAATGACCGGATTGAGCAGGTCCCCGTCTCCCGTGACGAGATTGCCGACATTGTCGCGTTTGAACGCGCCGTTCCGGGTATACATGATCGTGCCGTCGGGGCGGGAAACCTGGAAGAAGCCAGGCCCGTCGATGGCCAGATCGAGGTCGTTGTTGGTTTGGCGCATGTTGCCCTGGAGCCATTCCTTCGCGACGGTGATGGGCCGGACGCCCGCTCCAACTTGAATGCCCACGGGAAACGCGCCGATGTTGGATGCGCTGGTCCCGGGCAGGCGCTGAATCTGATACAGGAGGTCGGCGAACTCCGCCCGGCTTCGCTTGAAGGACGTCGTGTTCACGTTCGCCAGGTTGTGTGCGATCGTGTCGACGTTGAGTTGCTGCGCCGTCATCCCGGTCGACGCCGTCCACATGGCTCTGATCATTGGAAGATCTCCTTTATCTTTTCCAGGAGGCTCAAACGGTCGTCCAGCCGCAGGGAGCGCGGCGTACTCGCTGGGATACCCGGCAAGGAGACGTGCGACTGAGCACGCCGCTGGCGGCCCCTTTCAGCATCTGTCTACAGCACCCGGCCTACGTCCTGGATGGCCACTTCCGCCATGCGATCCAGGGTTTGAATCAGCTTCTGCGTCGACTCGTAGCTCCGCATGCCTTGAATCATCTTCACCATCTCGCCGATGGCGCTCACGTTGGATTCTTCGATGTGTCCCACCTGCAACTGCGGATTTTTGGCGATAGTGCCCTTGTCGGACACGAACAGCCCCTCCGCGTATTTCATCGGCATCTGGCGTTCCGGAAATTCCACGACTTTGATGACCCCTATCGGTTTATCGTCAACCTTGATTTCGCCCTGCGCCGAGATTTCGAGCTTGCCGGCTGGAATGCGCAACTCGCCTTTGAGCCCCATCACCGGATGACCCTGGTTGGTGACGAGCCGCCGCTGATTGTCCAGCGACAGCATGCCGTTTCGCGTGTAGCGGGTTCCCTGCGGCGTCTTGATCTCGAAGAATCCTTCCCCCTGGATGGCCACATCCAACGGGTTACCGGTCAGGCGGATGCGTCCCGCGTCGAAGGTCGTTTTGACGGTGTGCGGCGCCACGAACGCCCGTTCCGCCGGCCCCAGGGGGCGCGCGACGATCTGCTCCGCCAACGCTCCGGCATGCGTGAGCCCGGGGACGGGAAAGTGCGGCCTCGGAAACACCGCTTGAAACGCCTGCTCGTCCTGTTTGAATCCAGCCGTATTGACGTTCGCCATGTTGTTGGCGAAGACCTGCATGCGCCGTTCATGGGCCAGCGCGCCGGAGAGGATCGGATAGATGCCGCGGTTCATTCAGCTCACTCCTATGGACGATGCCTGGAGTGGGCTGAGCAACCCTTGTGCCAGTCTCTCAATGACGGGCGAAGCCGTGCGCGGCAGTCGCAAGGCGACGATTTGACGGTATGGCGGTCTTCCGTGCGGGCCCAAGGCGGGCGAAAAGACAGGAGCGCGCGCTGTCGGCGGGTGGCGAGAGGGATGAATCTGCCGGAGCGGGATGAAAATCTTGCCTAGAGGCCGATGCCGAGCGGGCTCCGCTCGCGTACCGCGGACGAAGAAGCGGATGCCTGGTCGACGAGGGATGTGGTGACTTCTGACGGCAGCACGATGGATCCGTCATCATCTTGACTCTGGGGGAGCCGCCGAGAGGCGTTATCGAGCAACGATTCCGCGTCCATGCCATCGTTCGGAGCGACGGCGCCGCCGATGCGACACGACAACAGCAGTTCCTGCCCTTCGATTTGGAGCGGCAGCGCGATCGTGGACTGGATCGCGCGGGCGGTCTCGTGAAACCGCGCCGGCCGCTCGGCGTTCTCCAGCACCACCGCAAAGCGACGTTCATCGAGACGTGCCACCGCATCGTGCGTGCTCACCGCGCTCTTGATCCGGGCCGCCTGCACCCGCGCGATCAACGCCATGCTCGGCGGCGTCCGTTCCGCCGAACCTGGACGACACTGGTCCAATTCGATGACCAGCACCCCCACCGGACGCTGCGTGACGGCGGCCCGCGCCAACGCCTGACCGAGGAGAACGACCAACAGGCGGCGGGTCGGCAATCCCGTCATGCTGTCATAGGTGGACACCGACTGCTCCGTTTGACGCGCCCGAAAGCGATTGCGTCGGGGCCAATACAGCACGCCGACAATCCCGATCCCCAGGCTGATCACGGCCCCGATCCCACCCATGACGAGCCGCACGTTCATGTCGTGGAGGCCCGTCGCGGCTGGACCGCCGCTCGGCTGAGAGTTCGGTGTCAGCAGGGTATAGACGAGGCTGCCGGCACAGGCGACCACCGACAGGGCGATGCAGGCCGAAGCCATCGTCTTGGACCACAGGCCCGTCTTGGATCGGTGTACCTTCCTCCGCGGAAGGGTCACCCGGTGAAGATTTTGGTACCGCAGAATGGCCATCAAGGACTCCGGCGTATGGCCAGGTATGTCTCAATCGGCGGAAACCGGGAAAAACTAAAGGCAAACGGGAGTGTGTTGACGAGCGGACAACAACGGGCATGAACGGCGCGGCGCGCCCGGCGGGTCTTAGGGCCGATCGGCCCTCGATTCAACCCGGCTGATGGAGGTGAGCTTTCAGGCGCAAGATGGCCTTGGTGTGGATCTGGCAGACTCGGGATTCGGTGACTTTCAGGAGTTCCCCGATTTCCTTCATCGTCAGTTCTTCATAATAGTAGAGCGTCAACACGAGGCGCTCTTTTTCGGGAAGATCTTGGATGGCCTGACCGATCCGCTCCCGTTCCCGTTCGTTGACCAGCATGGACAGCGGATCGGGATTCTGGGTGTCCGCCAGCATCTTGACGATCTTATGCCCGTCCGGTTCCTGGAGGCTCAGGTCATCGATGCTGATCATGACCGCGCCCCGGGCGCGGGTCAGAAAATCGTCCAGCTCGTCACGCGACATGTTCAGCTCGAGCGCCACCTCGTCATCCGTCGGCGGGCGCCCCAACCGGCTCAGCAACTCGGTGTGCGTCTTCTGTAAGAGGCTGATCCGCTCATGCACCGACCGAGGCACCCAATCCATCGAGCGGATTTCATCGAGCATGGCTCCGCGAATGCGGAACTCCGCGTACGTCTTGAACTTGGCCTCGCGCCCGGGATCGTATTTTTCCATGGCGTCCATGAGCCCGATCGTGCCGACGGAAATGAGGTCCTCGGCGTCGAGATAGGCCGGCAGCCGGAACGCCAACCGGTGCGCCATGGCGCGGATGACATGGGCGAACTCTTTGATGAGCTCCTCCCGCCGGCTCTCTTCACGCGGGTATGCCGTCAGTTCCCGGGAGACCATGCTTTTACTCATCATAAGTTGCTCGTTCCTCTCGATGGTCTGTTACACGCATGGGACCAGCCGCTGCCACAACAACTGCACGGAGCTTTTTGGAAGGCCGGGACGGGGCCAGTGTTCAACCTCGCGTGCCAGACGTGCGAAGGCCCGGGAGGCCGGCGCATCTGGAAAGAGGTCGGTGACCGCGCGCTGCTGCATCACCGCCAACGGAACGTAGTCGTCCAACGGGATGTGCCCGATATAGTCGATGGCGACGTGCAGGAACCGGTCGGCCGCCTGATCCAGTTTGCGGAACACTTCAAGCGCTTCGCGGGGATGCTTGGCGTGATTGACCAGCACTTTGAAGCGGTGTTCCCGATATCGCCGCGTCAGGACCTTGATCAGGGCGTAGGCGTCCGTCAGCGACGTCGGCTCGGGCGACAGCACGACGATCGTCTCATGCGCGGACGATGCGAAGAACGTCACGATCGGCGAAATGCCGGCTCCCGTGTCGATCAGCAGAACGTCCGCCGGAGTCGACATCTGCTCCAGCTGCTCCTGTAGGAGCAGCAGCTGCGATTCCGTCAAGGCCGTCAGGGCCTGGATGCCGGAGCTTGCCGGCAGGATCCGCACGCCGGCCGGACCCTCGACGAGAATGTCTTCAAGCCGCCGCGTCCCTGCGAACACGTGCTCCATCGTATAGCGGGGGACGAGTCCCAGCAGGACGTCCAGATTGCCCAAGCCGAGGTCGGCATCGAGCACCAGCACCCGCTTGCCCGCCTTGGCCAGCGCCACGGCGAGATTCGCGACGATATTCGTTTTGCCGACCCCGCCCTTTCCGCTGGAGACGGCGATGACTTGGGTCTGGCGTTCCACCTCCGCCGCCACGGCGGCTTGGTGCATGATGCGCGGCATAGGTCGTCCTACCTTTCGCTCTGTTGTCACGCTTGGACAGGTTCGCTTCTGAGGCCTGACGGTTCCAACGTCTGTGCTCCGACGGGCGGAGGTGTGTACCGTCCGGCAAGGAGAAAGTCCGCCAGGCGGCCCGGTGCAGCCACTTCAATATCTTCGGGAACCCGCTGGCCCGCGCTCCAGTACGACAAGGGCGCTCCGGTCTGATAAGCAAGCTCAAATATCGTCCCCAGGCATACGGTCTCGTCGAGTTTGGTAAAAAAGAGGCGCACGAACGGCAACTCCTTGACGCGATGGTACAGCGCGAAGACGTCCTGCTCCCGCATCGTGGCAGGAATCACGAGCTGCACGCTCACGCCACCCTCGTCCCGCAGCAAGTGCTGCAACTCGCAGGCGGCGGCGAGTTCCTCCGGGCCCGCTCCGGGCACATCGATGAGGACCACATCCGGCTGCCGGTGACGCCGCAGTCCCTCAACAACCTGGCGGGCCGAGACAGCTGAAGCAAAGGGCACGCCAAGCACGCCGGCGTACATCCGGAGTTGCTCCACCGAGCTTTGACGATAGGTGTCGAACGTGATGACGGCCGCCGACCGCTTCTCTTCCAGGCGGTAAAAGGCCGCCAGTTTTGCGATTGCGGTCGTCTTGCCGCACCCGCTTGGGCCAAGGAGCAGCGTGACGGTTCGGTCACCTGTCCCTGCCAACAGCGGTCCGCTCACTCTGACCCGGCTTGCCAAGAGTGCCCGCCACTCATGATCCATTGCGTCGCCCGCATCGTCTTGAGCGCGCAGGCGCGATTGGAGCTCTCTTCCCAGCACTTCCGCCGTCGAGGGTCTGACACCCTGAGCGATGAGGTGACGGCAGCGCGCCGCGACGTCGCCCGCCAACCGCCCGCTCAGCGATTGCGATTCGGGCGGCAACGAGGCCCCCAGCGCACCGCTGATCTCCTCTAGTTCACGCCGCAGCCGGTGCAGTCTCCGGCTCTTCCACGGGGGAATACCGTGAGCGCTCGTCGAGGCGGAGGGTGCAGACGCCGGTCGCGTCCTGGGCGCGCCGGAAGCCGGCTGCAGCAGGGAGTGCAGCGTCTGCTGGAATGCGGAGGACGAGGGGGCCCCGAGGGGTTCCGGCTCGGCGAGACCCGGCGGTGCCTCGGGAGCCGACGGCGATGCCTGTGTGATCTCGGGCGCGGCCTCTTCCGCCGCGGCCATCACTTCCAACACCGGCTTGTTGAAGAGCCGCAGCAAACGCCCGCCCTGCTGCACTTCCTTCGACGACAGGATGACTGCGTCGGGCCCCAACTCCTGCTTGATGGCCCGAATGGCGTCCTGCATCGTCACTGCGTGAAACGTCTTGACCTTCATGGTTTACCTCATGACGGTTGCGGGAGCTCGCCGTCGATCCGAACGGTGTCGAGCGATTGCAGGCGGACCAGCGCGTCCACCTCGTTCAGGCCCATCACAGGCACCGAGTGCAAAATGCGGTCCGTCAACCGACGGACATGCCGGCGCAGGGCGGGCGAGCAGAGCACGACCGGTTGATGGCCACGGGCCGCCACGCGCTCCGCGGCCTGCTTGAGGGCCCCGAGCAGCTTGTGCGACAGGGCCGGATCCAGGTTGAGCGCGGCGCCTTGGGGCAGCGCGGCCGCCTGGTCAACGAGCGACCGGTCGAGGCGAGGATCGAGCGTAATGACCTGCAGCGTGCCGTCCGGCGCTTGATACTGTTTGGTAATGGTCCGCGCGAGCGCCTGTCTCGCCGCCTCCGTCAAGACGTCGGGATCCTTGGTCAGAGACGCCTGATCGGACACCGCCTCGAGAATGGACCGTAGATCGCGGATTGGGATGCCTTCTTTGAGCAGGTTGCCGAGGATACGGACGACCGTGCCGAGCGGCACGAGCGTCGGGATCAGTTCCTCCACGAGTTTCGGATGGGCCTTGCCCAGTTCGTCCAACAGCGCCTGCACTTCCTGGCGGCCCAGCAATTCGTGCCCGTGGCGCTTGATCAGTTCCGACAAGTGCGTCGTCATGGCGGCGCTCGGGTCCACCACCGTGTAGCCCGCCATCTGCGCCTGCTCGCGGGCGTCCTCGGTCACCCAGAGGGCGGGCAGCCCGAAGGCCGGCTCCTTGGTCGGAATGCCCTGGACGAGCCCGCGTTGGCCCGTGCCCGGGTCGATCGCCAGCACGTGGCCCGGCAGCACCTCCGCCCGGGCGACTTCCACGCCTTTCAGAATGATCGCGTACTCGTTCGGCCGCAGCTGCAGATTGTCGCGGATGTGAATGGGCGGGACGACGAAGCCCATCGTCTCGGCAAACTGGCGGCGGAGGCCCTTGATGCGGTCCAGCAGGGCCGTGCCTTGCGTGCCTTCCACCAATCCGATCAGACCGTAGCCTACCTGCACCTCCATCAGGTCCAACGGCGTCACGCGGGTGACGCCGTCTTCGGCCTTCGCCGGGGCGGCGGCGGGCGGCGGGCTCGCGTCAGGCATCTGCTCCTGCCGATACAGGTAATACGCGATCCACGCGACGATCCCGCCCAGCACCAAAAACGCCAGGTGCGGCAAACCCGGAATCAAGCCCAGCGCGAGCAGGATGCCGGCGGCGGTCCCCACGGCCTTCGACGACATCAGCAGCTGGTTGGTCATCTCCCCGCCGAGATCGGTGTCCGAGGCGGCCCGCGTGACCACGATACCGGCCGCGGTGGAGACGATCAGCGCCGGAATTTGCGCGACCAGCCCTTCACCCACGGTGAGCAGCGTGTACGTCTGCGCGGCCAGGGCTGGGCTCATGCCCTGCTGGAGAATCCCGATGGCCAAGCCGCCGATGATGTTCACGAGAATGATGATCACGGCGGCGATGGCGTCGCCGCGGACGAACTTGCTGGCGCCGTCCATGGCGCCATAGAAGTCGGCCTCCTCGGCGATCTCGCGGCGCCGCCGGCGGGCCTCCGCCTCGTTGATGAGGCCCGCGTTCAGGTCGGCGTCGATGCTCATTTGCTTGCCGGGCATGGCGTCCAGCGTGAACCGGGCGGCGACTTCCGCGACGCGGCCGGCGCCTTTGGTGACGACGACGAAATTGATGATGACCAGGATCGTGAATACCACCAGGCCGACCGTATAGTTGCCGCCGACCACGAAGTTCCCGAACGCCCGAATGACCTCGCCGGCCGCGCCCGCCCCTTCGTTGCCGTGCAGGAGGATCAGCCGCGTGGATGCGATGTTGAGCGACAGCCTCAGCAGCGTGATCATCAGCAGAATGGAGGGAAAGACGGAGAACTCGATCGGCCGCCGTACCTGCAATCCGACCAGCAGGATGATGACGGAGAGCGTAATGTCGAAGCTGAGCAGGAGATCGAGCAGAAAGCGCGGCAGCGGCAGGAGCATGACCATCAGAATGGCCACCACACCGACCGACATGGCGATGTCGGGATGTTTGATCAAGGAAGCCCGTGGGACCGATTCGACTGGTGCGGTCATGATCTATCCGTGAGCGCCCGATGCGCGAGCGAAGCTCGTGGACCCTCCCTTACGGCTGTCCCGGGGTGACGCCGCGCGCCCGGTACACGAACGCGAGAATCTCCGCGACCGCGCGGTACAGATCGGCCGGGATTTCCTTCCCGATGTCCACGAGTTTGAACAACGTCCGGGCGACGAACTTGTGCTCGACCACCGCCACCCCGTGGTGACGGGCCAGTTCGCGGATGCGCTCGGCCAGGAACCCGGCGCCTTTGGCGACGACGAACGGCGCGGCCTTTCGGCTGGGGTCGTATTTCAGGGCCACCGCCAGGTGCGTCGGGTTGGTCACGACGACGTCGGCGGTTTTGACGGCCGCCATCATGCGCTTTTTCGACAGGTCCCGCTGCGCGGCCCGCACTCGGCTCCGGATCAGCGGATCGCCTTCCGCCGACTTCTGCTCTTCCTTGATCTCCTGCTTGGACATCCGGAGGCTGCGTTCCCATTCAAAGCGTTGATACACGTAGTCGAGACCCGCAAGGACCGCGATGGCGCCGGTCACGGCCAGGGCCGCCTTCAGGGCGAGACGGCCGGTCACGCCGAGGGCGGCCGTCATGTCGAACTCGATCATGGCGGGGACCTGGAGCACGTCATGGCGCATGATGAAAAGACCCACGCCCGTGATGGCGGCGATCTTTAACAGCCCCTTCACCAACTCCATGAGCGAGCGGAGCGACGCCAGGCGTTTGAGCCCCTTGAGCGGGCTGAGCCGCGCAACGTCCAACTGCAGGGCGTTCGCGCGCCAGAGAAACCCCGTTTGCGCGAGCGAAGCCGCCGCGCCGCACAGCGCCACTCCGAGCAGGATCGGCAGCACGATGACCAACGTGGTCGTGGCGGCCTCCACGATGAGCGTGTGGATACCATCCGCCGTCAGCCTGTTCAGCTGGCTCGCGTCCGCCGTGAGCGTGAGTCCCCGCCTAGTCATGTCCGTCATGGACCGCAGGCCGACTGGAAGCAAGGCGGCGAGCAGGCCGATGCCGCCCACGAGGACGGCGGCGGTGGAGACGTCTCGGCTGATGGCGATCTGCCCTTGGCGGCGCGCGTCTTCCTTGCGCTTCGGCGTCGCCCGTTCCGTCTTGTTCGAATCGTTCTCAGCCATGGCCCAACACCCGTAAGAGACCTTCGATCACGCCCTGCAGCCGTTCGATTTCGCCGGTCAGCAGCGACACCGTAAACGGCATCGCCAAGCCCAAGACCAGCAGTCCTCCGGCGATGGTGACGGGAAAGCTCAGGACGAACACGTTGATCTGGCTGACGGCGCGTCCCAGCAGCGCCAGCAGAATGTTCAGCAGCAGGATCATCATCAAGACCGGCGCCGCGAGCTTTAACCCGATCACGAACATCTGCCGCGAAAGATGGATCAGGTCCTCGCCCAGGGAGGCCGGCAGCGAGGCGCCGAAGGCCGGAATCGCGTCGTAGCTCGAGACGATCGTGGCGACGACCAGCATGTGCGCGTTGAGCGAGAGAAACACCAGGGAGGCCAGCAGGGTGAAGTAGTGCCCCATGATGGACGTCTGATGCGTCGTGGCCGGATCGAACAGCTGGACCACCCCGAAGCCCATTTGAATGCCGATCATTTCGCCGGCCAGTTCGAGCGCGCCGAAGAAGAGGCGGACTGCCAGACCAATTGTGAGGCCGATGGCCAGTTCACCCACGAGGCCCGCAGTCAGCAATACGGGATCAAAGGAGACCGCCGGAAGCTGGATGGAGGGCGCGAGCGCCGCGCCGAGCACCAGCACCAACGCGATTTTCACCTTGGCCGGCACGTTGCGCCCGCTCAGGACAGGCAACGCCGCCAGCAGACCGGCGATGCGGGAGATGAGGACGAGGAACGCCTGGAATTGAGGCAGCAGAATCTGAATGGTGTGGGTCAGCGCCATATCAATGAATGTAGGTCGGAATATTGACCAACAGGTTCGTCATGAACGACGTCAGCACCCCCAGCATCCAGGGCAGAAACAGCAGCAGCGCGCCGAACAGCGTCAGGATCTTGGGGACGAAGGTCAGCGTCGCCTCGTTCAGCTGCGTCATGGCCTGAAAGGCGCTGATCAGCAGGCCGACGATCAGGCTCAGGCCCAGGATCGGTCCTGACACGAGCAACGTCGTTTCGAGGGCTTGTCGGCCGAGTTCGGTCACGAGTTCTGGCGTCATGCGGTCCTCACCGGCGTCACTGGAAGCTTCTGACCATGGAGCCCACGACGAGGTACCAACCGTCGGCGAGCACGAAAAGAATCAGTTTGAACGGCAGTGAAATGACGACCGGGGGCAGCAGCATCATCCCCATGGACATCAGCACGCTGGCCACCACCATGTCGACGATGAGGAACGGGATGTAGATGAGGAAACCGATCTGAAAGGCGATCCGCAGCTCGCTCAGGATGAATGCGGGGATCACCACATGCGTCGGCACGTCCTCGATCCGTTCCGGCACCGGCTGCTTGCTCAAGCTGATGAACAGCTCCAGGTCCTTCTCGCGCACTTGCCGGAGCATGAACTGGCGCACGGGTTCGATGCCTTTGGTCCAGGCGTCTTCGTACGAGAGCTGCTCGGCGAGAAGCGGCTGCACCGCGGTGCTGTAGACCGCCTGCCCCACCGGCGCCATGACGAACATGGTGAGGAACAAGGCCAGGGACAGCAGCACCTGATTCGGCGGAACCGACTGCGTCCCCAGGGCTTGCCGCAGGAACGACAGGACGATGACGATGCGCGTGAAGGAGGTCACCATGATGAACAGCGCCGGCGCCAGCGACAGGACCGTGAGGAGGATCAGAATCTGGATGACGACGGCGGTCTGCTTCGGGCCGTCGTTGCCCAAATCGATGTTGAGCGAGGGGCCTGCGGCCCCAGCGGCGGCCGGCAGCAGGGCTATTGCAAGCATGCTGATCGTTGCCGCAACGAGAAGCCAGAACGGACGGTTAACGCTCGGCATGGGGGTCCTTCTGCGAGACGGAGGCGGTCGTTGCACTGCGCAACCACGCGGCCAGGGTAGTCGCGGCGCCGGTCTGGGCGGGCGATGACGTGGACGGCGGCGCGGCGCGGAGCAGCTCGGTCACGCGGGCCGGGTCCTGCACCCGACCCAGGTGCACCAAATCCGTGGCGGTCGTGCCGACGATCAAATAGTCTCCGGCGACCGAGACGATGGAGATGGCCTTGCGCGGACCGACGTAGCCGCTGGCTACGACCTGGACGAGCGGTCCCGGTCCTGCCATGCCGGTGCGGCCGCCCACCAGCCGTCTGGCCGCCCAGGTCAGGAGCCCCATGAGGCCCAGCACGACGGCCAGCGCCGATGCGGTGCGAAGGAGGCTGTCCCAGAGATCAATCATGATGCCAGACCCGCGACCCCTACCCGAGTTGCTGCACGCGTTCCGCCGCACTCACGACGTCGGTCAGGCGGATGCCGAATTTTTCGTTCACGACCACCACTTCGCCCCGGGCCACCAATTTATTGTTCACCATGACCTCCATCGGCTCGCCGGCCAGCTTGTCGAGCTCAATGACGGATCCCTGAGCCAGCTGCAGCAAATCCCTGATGGCCATTTTGGTGGAACCGACGAACACGGAGACGCTCATCGGAATGTCGAGGATGAATTCGATGTTCTTCGGCGCACCGGCAGCCTCGGAGTGCTGGACCGGTGGAAAAGCGGCCGGCTGCGGGTCGGCGCTCCCCGGCGCGGTGGTCTTGTCGGTTTGCATCGTCGATTCGGCGTCTCCCATGTGGCTCTCCCGGTCGAGTGGTTACGTGACGATGGACGTGATGCGGCAGGCGTGATTGCCCCGGAACACGCCGGGGCTGCCCTGGAACTTGTGGTATCCCTCCACGAAGCAATCCAGCGGATCGCCCGGGCGTTGATCCAGCAGGAGGACGTCGCCCGGCGCGAAATTCAGAACGTCCCGGACCGTGACGGTGGCCGTTCCGAGACGGACGGCAATCGGCAGCATGACGTCCTGCAGCCGTTCGCGGAATTTCCGGCTCCAGCTGCCGTCCTGCTCGACCTGATCGGACACGAGCCCGGAGTACAGCTTCTCCTTGATCGGCTCGAGCATCGCGTAGGGATAGACGACGAACAGATCGCGCGTGGTCTCGCCGATGATGATCTGCAGCGTCACGACCACGACGATCTCCGACGCCGTGACCACCATGGCGAATTGCGGATTGCTTTCGGACCGGATGTATTCGACTTTCGCCGGCAGCACGGCCTGCCAGGACTTTTCCAGGTCGCTGAGCGTGCCGGCGAGGAGTCTCTTGATGATGCGCATCTGCACCGGCGTGAAGTCCCGCCCCTCCGGTTTCACGTGGGTTTGACCCTTCCCGCCGAAGAAATAATCGACGATGAGGTACACCAGAAACGCGTCCATCACGAACAGCGCGTTGCCCCTGAGCGGATGCATGTGAAACACGTTGAGGGACGACGGCATGGGCACTTTTTTCAGGAATTCGCCGAACTTGATGACCTGCGCTCCGACGACGATGAAATTGATCGCCTCCCGGAGCATCGTGGTCCAGGTGACGGATTGGCGTTGGATGAATCGATCGTTGATCAACTCCAGGGTGGGCATGCGCCCGCGGATGATGCGCTCCTGGTTCAGGAGATCGTACGGCTTGACGCCTGAGGAATTGGCCGCGTCTTCCTTGGGGTTGGTGTCGACGTCGCCGGAGACGACGCCCTTCAGCAGCGCGTCGATCTCGTCTTGTGACAGGATTTTGTCCATGCGGTGGTTACTGGACGACGAATTCGGTGAAGTACGCGGAGCGGACGCCCGGACGGGACAAGAGACCGTTGACCCGCTGCGTGATTTCGTCCCGCAATTGGAATTTCCCCTGCGGCGTGCGAACCGCCGTGGAATCCTTGCTGGTCAAGAGGACCAGGATCGTATCGCGCACCTGCGGCATGCGGCTCGCCAATTCGGCGGAGACCGCCTCGTTGTCCGCCTCCAGCTTCAGCGTCAGCTTCAGGTAACGGATCTCAGGCGTATCGGCCAGGTTCACGATGAAGGGTTCCAAATCGAACATCACGCCGGGCGCGCCGGCGGAGGTGCGTTTGACTCCGGCGTCGACGCGGGGTTCGGCCTTCGCCGGGTCAGCCTTCTGCTCTTCGGCCGGCGCCTCTTTCTTGCCTTCCAGCAGTTTGATGACGACGATGGCACCGCCGAGTCCCGCGGCGAGTGCCGCGATGACGATGATGATCAGCATCTTGATGGGGAATGCCGGCGCCACCGGCGCTTTATCGGTGACCGTGGCCGCTCCTGCGTCTGCCATAAAGTCCTCCTCGCTTCACGCGGTGTGAATGGCCGGGACTGCAATGCATATGCCATGGGGAAACAAAGCGCACGTGGGCGGAGCGCCGCTCCAGTCGCAGCGATTCGTGAGATGAAGCCGGGGACGGAAGGAGCTGCGTCAGCGGGTCGTCACGCGAACGACTGACGCCGTCAGAAAACTGACGACGAGCTGCGGAGCCCAACGCGTGGAAGAAGGCGCCGGACGGAGGACCGCCCGGCGCCGAAGAACAGAACCGGATTACCGCTTCAGATTCACCAGTTCCTGAAGAATCTCGTCCGAGGTGGTGATGACCCGGCTGTTGGCCTGGAAGCCGCGCTGCGCGGCGATCATATCGATGAAGCTCTCGCCGAGGTCCACGTTGGACAGTTCCAGTGAATTGGACAGAACCCGTCCGAGCCCCGCGCTGTCCGGCGTGCCGGTGACCGGCTGCCCGGAGTTCCCCGACTGGGCGAAGGTGTTTTTGCCGGTGCGGGTCAGGCCGATCGGATCCGGAAAACGGGCCAGCACGACCTGGGCCAGAGGACGCAGTTGCCCGTTGGAAAAACGCCCGCTGATGATGCCGTTGGCGTCGACGGAGAAGGCTTGCAGGGAACCGGCCGCGAAGCCGTCCTGCGTCTGCTGCACCAGCGCGGAGGTCGAGCCGAACTGGGTGGTGCCGTCCAACCCAGCTCCCCCGTCCGTGGTGACGCTGCTGCCGAAATTCATGACGATGAGCTGATCCTGGGTCGCGCCGTTGAAGTCGATCTGCAATTGGCCCGGCAGGGTGCCCGCCGTGCCGGCGGCCGTCCCGGTGTCGAACCGAATGACCGGACTTTCCCGATCCAATGTCCCGTTTGTGCCGAACGTCAAGGTGCCCGACCCCACCCGCACGATCCCAAGGGACGTATCGATATTGCTGGGATGGTAGTTCGCCGTCACGACGTCGGACGCGGCCGCCACCACGTTGTAGTTCCAGCTGTTCTCCCCGACTTTCGTAAAGTAGGTCGTCAACAAGTGGCTGTTGCCGAGGGAGTCGAAGACCGTCATCGAGGTGGAGAAATTCGACGTCGCCGGTGGATCGGAGAGCAAGAAGTCCGTCCCCGCGGTGGAGACCGGCGCCAACAGGTTGAGGTTCGCAGCCAGCGTGTCACCCCCGTTTGCGGCCACGACGACCGTGCCGGTGCCTGTGGTCGAATTGTTCGTGGTCCCGCTCATGCCCGAGGTGAAGGTAAAGATGTTCGAGGCGTTGACCGAGGCCGTGAAGCCGGCATAGGCCGCCGCTTTGAACGCATCGTTGGGCACCAGCGCCCGGACCGCATTCTGAATGGCGGTGGCGAGCGCCGAGCCGGTGAGGCCGTCGGCAACCGTCACGATCTGCGGGCCATCGCCGTTCAAATTGATGATGAAGGAGTTGTTGCCGGCCGCCGTGGTGGTGACGGAGGCCGCGGAGCCCACGATGTTGCCCGGCACGCCGGTGATGGCCGTCGCCGAGTTGAGGTTGGCCGCCACGAGCGCCGTGGTCGTGGCCCGCGGGGAGGCCGTCGTGGACGGCAGGGCGATGTCGCCGATGGTGCCGGTGATCGTCCCCGTGGCGTCCGCTAGAAATCCCTGCAGCTTAAATCCCGTCGGGTCGACGACGTTGTTGTTCTGGTCCAGGCGGAACAGGCCCGCTCGGGTATAGAACGTCCCGCCCTGGGAATCTTGGACGATGAAGAACCCGTTGCCGTCGATGGCGAGGTCCAAGACGTTGGTGGACGTCGCCAGCGAGCCTTGTGAGAAATTGCCCTGCACCGACGTCAGGGCGACGCCGATGCCGGTTTGAATCGCGCCCGAGCCTCCCGAGATGGACGAGCTGATCAAGTCGGCAAACGTCGCCTTGCTGCCTTTGAAGCCGACCGTGCTGAGATTGGCGATGTTGTTGCCGATGACGGACAAGGCCGTGCCGTTGGCGTTGAGGCCGCTCACCCCCGCAAAGAGGGACGACAGAATTCCCATGTGTGACTTCCTCCTTTTTCCGTCCAAAACGCGGACAGTGGTTACTGCACTTCGACGATGGTCCCGGGATCAAGCGTCAGGGGCCCCACGGCGAGTTTTGGCTTGCCCTCTTCCATGCGGACGCCCGAGACGGTCAGCTCCGCCCGGCTCTGCGACGTCACCGGCGCGCCCTGATGATCGACGGCCGAGACGAGGTATTCGTAGAGGCCCGGCGGCATCTGCCGGCCGCTGTTGTCACGCCCGTCCCACTGAGGCTGGTTCAGCCCGGCCTGTTGCCCGGTGTAGTCCAGCGAACGGACGACCTGCCCCTGCTGATCCAGGATGGTGACTTGCACGCGCGCCGCGTTCTGCTCGAGGGCGTACGTCAGGGTCGCCGGGCCGTCCTCCAACTGAATGATCGGCCGATCGACGCTGATGCGGCGGCCGACCATGGGCAGGAGGGCGAACTGCAACGACGAGGTCTGGGCATCGAGGCTCTGCTGGAGCAGTTGCGCTTGCTTGGCGCTCTGCTCCAATTGGCTGAACTGCGCCAGCTGCGCGACGAATTCGGTGTTGTCCGTAGGCTTCAGCGGATCCTGATTCTTGAGCTGGGTCACGAGCAACGTGAGGAAGTCGCCTTGCCCCAGTTCACGGGGACCGGTCTTGCGGGTTTCAACCCCGGGGGTGCTGGAGGTAACGCCTGAGACGATGGCCATGGGACGCTCCTTTTCGTATTACGCGACGATATTCAGCATGCCGAGAGGGCGGTTCCGTCCCCCCTCCTGTGTGGCGTGGGCAGGAGGCCGCCCATCGGCTTGCGACGATGGCTCCTGCCCGGCGCGGCCGTCACCCTGATTCTGGAACGAGCCCTGCTGGAACGATCGTCCGGCGCCCTGCCGGTCGATGTCGACGCGAAACTGGCCCAAGTCGAACCCGTTGGCTTGCAGCGCGGCCTGCAGGCGGTCCTGCCCGTTCACGAGCACGTGGCCGACGTCGGATCGGTCCGAAGAGATATGCGCGTGGACGACGTCATGCGTGAGTGCGACCCGCACGTTGATGCGGCCGAGATCCGGCTGCATCACCTCGAAGGCGACCGACCGAGGCCCGGGAAGTGTCGGCGCGTCGGCCAGCTCATGCAGAGGCATGTGGCTCGCCGCGCGAGGGGCCGAGCCCATCGCCTGCTGCTCCACCGGGCGCTGCACCCCGGACGACGTGGCGGAAAACACCGCTTTGTCCGCTTCCCCCTCATGCCGCCGAACCGCCGGACCGCTCCGGTCCGATGGGGCGTCCTTCTGCGAGTCGCCGGCTTCCTGTTCCTGCCCGCCATCGCTCTGCGCGGCGGCTGCCTGCATGTCGCCGTCGACGGGGGGTGCGCCAGCCGATGCTTGAGCCGCCGCGGCGGCCGCCTGGCGATCTAGCGGCCTCAACGCCGGCTCGGCGTCCAGGGTTTGAACCGGTACGCTCTCAACTTGTTCCACCGGATGTTCCGGCCGTGGGAGGACTGCAGGCTCTTCCACCGTCTGCGCCTCCGCGGCGACAAAATTTGCAGAGAGCGGGCGGCTGCCCGCGTCAGGCAGCTCGGCGACCAGACGCAGCGGAGTGGGAGTCTGCATGTCGTGAAGGTCGGTTGGATCCTGGTCCGTGTGTTGTTGTGACTGCCGGGCCGCGGTCAGCCCTTCTTCGGTCGTCCGTTCGGGCATCGCCGGCGCCGGAGTGTGACTGGCGGAGGGCGCGGCGGCAACCTGGCCCGGGACGGCGGTCGTCTCGGACGCTGCGGGCACGCCGCTGCTGCCGTCGGTCGCGGTCTGAGAGGGCTTCTGGTGGAATGTTTCCAGAGGCGCGTCGCTTGGCGGAGAGGCTGGCGGCGCTGTCGGCGGGGCCGCGATCTGGCTCACGCCCTCAGCCGTCTGATCGCCCGCCGGTTCTGCGATGGTCTGGGGACCGTGCGCCTGTTGGGTTGGCGTCTGGAGCCAGGCGATAAGTACTCCCAGCTGGGCGGAGTCGGCGGGCTTCGGAAGGTCGTCCATTCGTGCGTCCGGCTCGTGACCCTCTTCCGTCCCGTCCGCCAAAGGGGCCGTCGCGCGAACGTTCTCGGTTGCGGACTCACCGTATGTGCCTCCGTCCGTGGTCTGGGTTGAAGGACGGTGTGCGCCGGTGGTCTCCGCCGGCTCCGCCATGCGGCTGTCGTCGGCCTGCGGCTCGTTCCTGCTTTCAGGTCTTGATGAGGCATGCTCGGTCCGGACGCCATGAAGCACGGAAGAGAAGCTCTTGCGTTCCTGGCCGGATTCCGGTGGCCGTGAGGG
>JBDZVU010000013.1:0-997 GCA_040255845.1 Nitrospiraceae bacterium
GGTGCAGTTCGGGCTGTTCAGCATCCGCGAGCGCATGCGGGCGTTGGGCGGGATCTTCGACATCGAATCAACGCCGGGGGAAGGCACAACGGCGACGCTCACGTTGCCGTTGGCAACACGGGACGTGCGCGACACGCGAGAGTCGTCAAGGGATCCGGAATCGGCTCGGAAACGACTGTCGCCGCCTTCGCCGATCGCAGCCGGCTCGCAGCAGGCAGTCATCCGCGTGCTGCTCGTGGACGACCATGCGATGGTGCGGCAGGGCCTGCGGAGCGTGCTGGAAACCTATGCCGACGTGCAGGTGGCGGGCGAAGCCGCCAACGGCGAAGACGCGGTGGAGCTGGTGAACCGCTTGCTTCCCTCCGTCGTCGTGATGGACATCAACATGCCGCGCATGAACGGGATCGAGGCCACGGCGCGGATCAAAGCCCGCCATCCGGGTGTGTCGGTCATCGGCCTGTCCGTGAACGCGGCCGGCGACAACCAGGATGCCATGCGCGCCGCCGGAGCGGCGATGCTGCTCACGAAGGAAGCCGCCGTGGAGCAGCTGTATGAAAGCATCCTGCGCGCCATCGGGGGCCCGGCGCCCAATTCAGGCTCCGGATAACGCCGCCGCGCGAGGTTTTTACCTTCTTCTTACGCGCGTGTGGCTCATTTGGCATCGGGTTTTGGTATACCGGCATTATGGAGCACGTGCCCACCCTCCGGGACCACGTCATCGAGCGTCTCATGACGCGCTACAACCTCAGCGAGGAGGAGGCGCGCCTGGCTTGGCGGCAGTATCAGTGGCGCATCCTGGCGCTGCGGTTCCGTCTCGCGCCCGAGAGCACGAAGGACAGCAATTGAGCGTCCGCGCAGGAATCTTCCTTGCGGCCGGCGTCTAGGCCGCTTTCCGTCGCTGATCTCCGCGGGCTCCTTTGCGTCCCCGCCCTTGCTGCCGCCCCATCAGCTTCTGGCGCATCTGCATCGCCTCCTCGGCGATCTCGCTCCAGTCGAT
>JBDZVU010000013.1:1007-54008 GCA_040255845.1 Nitrospiraceae bacterium
CTTCGGGAAACGTCTCGTTCTCCTCCTCCTCGATGTGATGGCGGACCATCTCGCTCAGCACTTTGAATTTCGCCGCATAGCGTTCGTCCTTGGGCTGCATCTTTCGGAGTTCCTTGATGAGCAGCGTGGCGACGTGATGCTCCTCCAGAGCCTCATCGATCATCTCATCGTCTCCGACCGCGTCGCGAATCGCCGGGTAGATCAGCTCCTCCTCGAGTTTCGTGTGGACCTCCAGCATCATGAGGGCTTCGTCCGCAATGCGCTGCTGCCCCCGGCGGTCGGCTTCTTCGAACTGGCTGAACAGTCCTTGGACCGCTTGATGATCCTCTCTCAGCATGTCGAGAGGATTGTGCATTTCCTCGGTGCCCTCCATGCCGTCGTCCTCCGCCTCTTCATGCCGCTGTTGCTTTCGCGTCGCCATTGTGAACCTCCACCGGTGAATAAGAATTGTTCCGCAGGGACTGTGCCGCGGCCTTCTTGCAAGAGTGCCGCCACGGCGCCCGTGAGAGGCTCGGCTCGATTCGCTTCGTACTGGCCGCTCGGGTCTGCAACCCTATGGCGCGCGTGTCAGACAAGTTGTCTTGCACCGGACAAAGCGCCCAGGCGCCTCATGAAAGAAATTCCCCCGTTGCGTGCGGTCTCACCGCTTTTCCCAACAAGGGAGTGGCTCGACAGGTCCTTATCTTGCACCCTGAGAAGTCAACAAGGAGGTCTCTCGCATGGCCAACAGGGGAAAGCGTTCGAATGCGTCATCACGTTCATCAAGCAAGTCCAGCCGGTCCCCCAAGCGCGCGACGTCGAAACGCGGCTCCAAGCGCGCCACATCGAAACGCGCATCGTCCAAACGCGCATCGTCGACAGCGCGCAAGACCGGTTCCCGTTCGAGCCGAACCAAGTCCGCGTCGCGCGGCTCACGGGCGGCCAGGGCGGGCCGTCCGTCCGGAGGCAGCGTGGCCGCCAAGCCGAAGTACTCCAAGTGGATCGAGTCGCCCGATGAGCATGAAGACCGTCCCGGCCAATCGCTGGCCACCCGCAATCACGACGTGATCCGCCAATGGGCGGAAGAGCGGCAGGCGATCCCTTCTACCGTAGAAAGCACGGAACGGGACGGTCGTCCCGGCGTGTTGCGGCTCAACTTCCCGGGGTATGGCGGGGAGAATCTCAAGGAGGTGGATTGGGACGCCTGGTTCTCCACCTTCGATGAGCGCGGCCTGATCTTCATCTACCAGGAGCACAAGGCGGATGGGTCCACCAGCAACTTCTTACGGCTGGACAACCCGGATCGGGAAGACGGCTGACAGCTGCGATCCCTTGCCACGGAGACGGCGCCGTCCATGGATGGACAGTCTGTCCCGAAGGCAATCGACCCTCAAAGCCGAGAGGGCTCAATCACGCGCCATTCGGCCTTTCGCCCGCGGCATTGCTTTTGCTGAAGCTACCGCCGCTATGCGAATCTGGCCCGGTTCCCCCACTCCGCTCGGCGCGACATGGGACGGGCAGGGCGTCAACTTCGCGCTCTTTTCCGAGCATGCGACCAAGGTTGAGCTGTGCCTGTTCAACCGCGCCGATGACGATCGCCCGTCCGTGTGTCTCCCGATCGAGGAGCGTACCGAGCACGTCTGGCACGCCTATCTCCCCGAAGTGTCGCCCGGCCAACATTACGGCTACCGTGTGCACGGCCCCTACGAACCGAGGGAGGGTCATCGCTTCAACCCCTCCAAACTCCTGATCGATCCCTATGCCAAGGCCATCGCAGGCATCGTCGACTGGTCCGACGGCCGGATGTTCGGCTATCGGCTCGGCGACCCGGAGGCCGATTTTTCCCGGGATGATCGCGACAACACCGCGTATGCTCCGAAATGCCTCGTCATCGACCAGGCGTTCACATGGGGCTCAGACCGCCCCCTCCGCACCGCTTGGGAACAGACGGTCATCTACGAAACCCATGTAAAGGGACTCACGGCCCGCCATCCCGGCGTGCCGGAGCATCTGCGGGGTACGTACCTGGGTCTGACGTCTCCCGCTGTGCTGGACCATTTGAAGGGGCTCGGCGTCACGGCCGTGGAACTGTTGCCCGTCCATTACTTCATCACCGATCCTTTCCTCGAAGAGCGCGGACTGGCCAACTACTGGGGATACAATTCCATCGGATTCTTCGCGCCCGAAATCCGCTATGCCGCCTCACCGAAACGCGGTGAGCAGGTGCGGGATTTCAAGACGATGGTGAAAACGCTGCACAGCGAGGGGATCGAGGTCATCCTCGATGTCGTCTACAACCATACGGCGGAGGGGAACCATCTCGGGCCGACCCTCTCGTTCCGCGGCATCGACAACGCCTCCTACTACCGCCTCGTCGAAGGCGACCAGCGCTACTACATGGACTACACCGGCTGCGGGAATACGCTCAACATGACGAACCCCCGCGTGCTGCAGCTCATCATGGACAGCCTGCGCTACTGGGTGCAGGACATGCACGTGGACGGATTCCGCTTCGACTTGGCCAGCACCCTCGCCCGCGAGCTGTTCGATGTCGACCGGCTGGGCTCGTTCTTCGACATCATTCAACAGGATCCGGTCTTGTCGCGGGTGAAATTGATCGCGGAACCGTGGGACCTCGCCGCGGGCGGGTATCAGGTGGGGAACTTCCCGACCGGTTGGGCGGAGTGGAACGACCGCTACCGCGACACCATCCGCCGGTACTGGAAGGGAGACGGCGGCGTCGTATCGGAACTCGGCTACCGGCTGACCGGAAGCAGCGACCTGTACGAATGGAGCGGGAAACGCCCGTACGCCAGCATCAATTTCGTCACGGCGCACGACGGGTTCACCCTCCATGACCTCGTGTCGTACAACAGCAAGCACAACGAGGCCAACGGCGAGGACAATCGCGACGGCCGCGACGAGAACCTGAGCTGGAACTGCGGCGCCGAAGGGCCGACCGACGATCCCGGCATCATCGCGCTGCGCGAACAACAGAAGCGCAATTTCCTCGCCACTCTGCTGCTGTCGCAAGGCGTACCCATGATCTGCGGCGGAGACGAAATCGGCCGCACGCAGCGGGGCAACAACAACGCCTACTGCCAGGACAACGAGATCAGCTGGTATGACTGGAACCTGTCCGACGCTCAGCGGGCGCTGTACGAGTTCACGCGCAAGCTGCTGTCGCTCCGCCACGAGCAGCCGGTGCTGCATCGGCGCCGCTTCTTCCAAGGACGGCGCATTCGCGGCTCGGACATCAAGGATATCGCCTGGTTCCGCCCAGACGGCACGGAGATGACCGACCAGGATTGGCAGGAGCCGTACGTCCGCTGCCTGGGCGTTCGTCTGGCCGGGGACGCCATTGAAGAAAAGGACCGGAAGGGCCGGCCGATCCGCGGCGACACGCTGATGCTCCTGCTCAACGCGCACCACGAGGCCTTGCCGTTTGTGCTCCCTGCGCACCGCGACGGCGCCCGGTGGGAGCCGCTGATCGACACCTCTCGCCAGAACGGTGGAGCCGACGCGAAGCCGCTGCACGGCGGGGAGCCGTATCAGCTCGCGGCTCGGACGCTCGCCGTTCTCCGGCTCTACCCGCAACGGGCGACGCCGCCTTCCTGATGGATGGCATCGGCAGACGGCCGGTCCAGCGAAGTTCGGGAGACAGCGGCGGGGTTCAGCTCACGCCGGACCGGGCCTTCTGAATCGCGCGGTACAGCTCGTCGACGGCGGCTTCCTTCGTCAGCAACGCCGCGGCCCCGGCCTTTTCCATCGCGGATTGATTCTCCCGTTCCGGCTGCACCGAGAGCCCGATGACGATGACAGCCGGGTATCGCTCTTTGATCCGCGCGGTGGCATCGATGCCGTTGACCCTCGGCATGTTGATGTCCATCACCACCACCGAGGGCTGCAGTTCCTCCACGCGGGCCACCGCGTCGTCGCCGTTCCACGCTTCTCCGACGATTTCGACGTCGGGATAGGTGTCCAGCACGCTGCGCAAGCCCTGCCGCACCATGGCGTGGTCGTCCACCAGCAGCACGCGGATGGCCGCGCTCTGGGAGACCGGCGAGCCCGGCGACCGGCTCGAAGCCCGCTTCTGAGCCGAATCCGGCTCCCCTTCCTTGTCTCGCGCGTCTCGCACCTCTGGCGCCGGCAGCGGCAAGGTGAGCGTCGCCGTCGTGCCCTCTCCCGGCTTGGACTGCAAATCGAAGCGCCCCCCCATCGCCTTCATGCGTTCCCGAATGCTGAAGAGCCCGAATTTCGTCGTCCCCGATTTGGTGCCGTGGGAAGCCGCCGCCGTCATGTCGAAGCCCTTTCCGTAATCCCTGACGGTGAGCCGCAAGACCCCGTCCTCCGCCGCAAGCGCCACGGTGGCCCGCCCCGATCCGGCGTATTTGGCGGCATTCATCAGCAGCTCCCGCACCGATTGAAACAGGAGCACGGTCTGCTCCTCCGGCAGGGTGATATCCGCCACGCCGCTGGCTTCGATGGTCACAGCCAATTCATGTCGCTTCATCCGCTCCGCCAGCCAGGTCAGCGCGGCCGGCAAGCCGAATTCGTACAGGATGGGCGGGCTCAAGTCCGCCACCAGCGTGCGCGTATACTTCAGGGCATCGGCGAGCACCTCGTCGGCCTGCGCGAGATGATGGGCGCACTGCGGCACGACGCCGGGGACCTGCCTGCTCTGCCCGAGCTTCAGCCGCACCAGCACCAGCATCTGCGCCAGGTAATCGTGCAGTTCGGTGGCCAACCGCTTCCGCTCACGCTGCTCCGTCAGGTTCAGCTCGGTCGCGAGCGCCCGCAATTGCACCTGTGACTGCACGAGAGCCTCCGTGCGCTCGGCAATCCGCACCTCCAGATGCTCGGTCAGCTGTCGCAATTCCTCTTCGACCCGTTTTCGCTTGATGATTTCCCCCAGCAGGACGGCCGAGCTTCTCAGCCGGGCCTTGGCCACCTCGACGATGAACCGCGGACGGGACGGCATGCTATGGCTGATCCGCCTCAACTCCTCCAATTCGACGCCGTACCGCTCGGCCAGCTGTGCCAAGGTTGGCTCGTCTTTCGGAGGATCGCCGTAGCCGATGTCGATGCTGCCGAGGGTCTCACCATCGACCCTGATAGGCACCGCATACAAGTTGATGCCGCCGTTGCAAGGCATGTCCACCGGCTCTCCGGCGTCCATGGCGCGGTCCGACGCCGCTCGGCAGGATTCCTGGCAATGCCACCGGCCTCCGGCAAGGGCGGCTCCGAGATCGTCCGTGCCGCACCGCCGGTGCGACGCGGCATCCATGAAGCGGCACCACGGAGACGAGAAGCGGGCCGAGGCATACTCGCCGCTCCGCTCCAAGACTACGCCGGACGAGTCGAGCAGATCCATCACGTCACTGGTGATGCTGTCCAGCAGGTCCCGTCCGACGGTGCGGAGGATCGTCCCGGTCTTGTTGAGCGCCGTCAGGTCGCCGTACGGCTGGGGATCGGGCACTCGGGAGGGCACCGACCGCTCCCTGAGCAGCCACGCGATGGCCTGCAGTTCGGCCTCCGCTTCCTTCCTCTCCGTCACGTCCGTCGCCGACCCCAAGACTTGTATCGGAATCCCGTGCTCGTCGCAAATCGGCCGCTTCACCGTTTCCAGCCAGCGCACCCTGCCGGCCCGATCGGTGATCCGCTCTTCGCAGCGGTGCTCCCGCCCCGTCGCCAACACCTCGCGATCGACGCGCTTGAAATGTTCCACTTCCGCGGCGTTGGGATTGAAGTCGGCGTCCGTCTTCCCGAGCAGCTCGTCCACCGTCGTGCCATAGCAGTCGGCCACCGCCTTGTTCACCAGCGTGAACCGACCGTCGCGATCCTTGGCGAAGATCAGATTCGGCACGATGTCCACCACGTGACGGGTGAACCCGTACACGCGGGCCAGATCCTCCTGAGCCCGCTTGCGTTCCGTCATGTCGGTAACGACGGTCACCATGCCGGCCACCCGGTCCAGCCCCGGCTCGAAGCGGGGTTCGCAGATGACGGCATAGGTGCGGTGCACGCCCTCGTCATCCGGGACCCGCAGCTCGTAACTGACCCGCTCACCGGCATAGACCCGATCGAGACACTGGCACGTATCCTCGTCGAGCGAGCCGAGCACGTCTTGCATCGGCCGCCCGATCATGAAGGTGCCCGTGAGATTGAAGAGCTCCCGGTACGCCGGATTCACGAAGCTGTACCGCCGTTCCGCATCCAGGACGGCGAGACCGACCCGGGCATGCTCGGTGGCCGTGCGGAGCAGTTCCTCGGCGAGCATCCGTTGAGTGATGTCCTCCGTAAACAGGACGATGCCGCCCACCTCGCCGGCTGCCGTCCGCCACGGGTGCATTTGCCACTTGAGCCACTGCACCGTGCCGTCCGCGCGTTCGAACCGGTCCACCTCTTCGCTCAGCGTTTCGCCGGCCAGACCGCGCTGATGCAGTTTCTTCCAGCGCTCGGAGATTTCGGGAAACACGTCATAGTGGGTGCGGCCGAGGATGGTGCCGCTCAGGCCGTAATCCTCCAACCACCGCCGGCTGACCGCCAGGTACCTCATGTCGCGGTCGAACATGGCGATCGCGGCCGGCGCGTGGTCGATGAACAAGCGCATCCGCTCCTGGCTTTCCTGGAGCGAGTCCTCCGCGCGTTTGCGATCGGTGACGTCTTGGACGACCGCGGTGGTCCGCAGGGGCTGTCCCTTGTCGTCGCGCAGGAGGCGCACGGAGACCACGACCCACCGCACCGTCCCATCTTTCCTGAGATACCGTTTTTCGACGTGATATTCGTCAATCTCGCCGCGCAGCAGTTTGCCGAACCCCACCATATCGCGCCCACGATCGTCGGGGTGCGTCAAATCCACCGGTGACATGGCGGTGAGTTCGTCGCGGCTGTAGCCGCTGATCTCGCAGAAACGATCGTTGACCTCGATGAACCGGCCGGTCCGGGCGTCAAGCAGCGTGATGCCGGTCGCCGCCAAATCGAACATCGTGCGGAATTGTCGCTCGTTGTGCGCCAGCGACTCTTCCGCCCGCTTGCGATCCGTGATGTCGCGCGCGACCCCATAGGCGCCCACGGGGCAGCCTTCGAAGCTGCAAATCACGCCGCTGGAGTGCACCCATCGCACTTCCCCCTCGGCATTCGGGCGCGTGCGGTACTCCACGTCAAGCGGCACGTTGGTTTCAGAGGACACCTGCACCGCGGCCATGACCCGTTCGTAATCCTCAGGATGAATGTTCTGTTGCCAATCCTCGATCGTGCGTATCATGAATCCCGGCGGCCGGTTGAATACGATCTCCCGCACCGCACCGGTGACGAAGTTGGCGTGCCAGGCCGTCATCCCGGCCGCATCGAGCGCCAGGGCCAGCAGCGGGTCGTGCTCGCAGCCCGCTTCATCCGTGCCCTGCTGCAGGTCGCTGAGGTCCACGCTGGAGCCGACGTAGCCCAGGCACTGCCCGCTCTCTGCACACCAGGGCATGCCGACTGACTTCATCCAACGATAGAGGCCGTCGCACCGGAGAACACGAAACTTCGCCTCGAACAGGGCGCCTTCGGCCGCGGCCTTCCGATAGGCTTGAAGGTACGGGTGCCGGTCATCAGGATGCACGAAACGAAGCCACTGCCCCCCCTGAACCTCCCCCTCGTCTACGCCCAAGAAGCGCAAGTAGGCTTGGTTTACGTACTGGCAGCCCTCCGGCCCGGTGACCCAGACCAACGCGGGAACCCGATCCGTCAACCGCCGGAAGCCCTCCTCGCTGTCGGTGCGGGCCAGGAACAAGACCGGACCTTCCTGCTCGGCCAGGCTGATGGCCTCCTCCTGATCGGCGGCCTCGATCACGCGATACCCGGCCTGCCGTAGGGCAGCCGTCCGCGCCCGGCGCGTGCTGTCCACGTGGTCGATGTTGAGGACGGTGTACAAGGACGAGACGTTCATCCACGGCTCCTTAGGCGCGCTGCCGGCGAGAGGTTGATCCGTCGTCGTTAATGCACGCAAATGCAGGTGAGAAAGAATGTCCGCCAGGTGACTGAGCGCGGCAGTCTATAGTGAATGTAGGCGAAAGACATCCTAGGAAGAACCCTAGGCCGGAAAGGTCTTTCGGCAGGTCCTCTACGAAATACGGGTCAATTCACTAGGATAGCCCTATCATGTCCGCTCTTCCTCCAACGCCTGACGAATGAGCACCTCCCTGAGCAGGGTTTCCAGATCTTGATGGATCAGTTGAATGCTCGATTCGAGCTCTTGCAGCATCGCCTCACGGACATGAAGATCTTCGTTGGTATAGACGCCCCCCTGGCCGAAGAAGAGTCTTTCCCTGGCATGCTGCCGAGGGGTGCCCGGCTCCCCCAGGCGGCCTTCTTCCTTCCAGGCCTGCAGCATGACGCCCCGCAGGCTGTGGCCTTCCAAATCACGGATGTTCGGCTGGGTCAGAAAACGCCAAACCCGTTCGGAAAAAAACGCGTTTTCCATGTCGCCATCCCAAAAAGCGGCCAAATGATTGTGGGGGTGGCTGAACTCCTGCTGGACCTTGGTGAAGTTGGCCGATGTGCCGAAGAGCACCTCCAGTCCGCCGCCGATGACGGAGACAATGTTGCCGGTATCCCCGGCCGGCACCGCCATGGCGAAGCCGCCTGACAGAATGTTCGCCAGACCTCCGAAGATGACGCCAAGAATGGTCTGGAACGTGGTTCGAGAGGTCTGTATTTGTCTGAGCCGGTCCTGCACCTCGTCGGCACGGTGCACCTCGCATTCGATTTCCGCCACTAAACTCGCAACCTCGAGGTTGGCCAGCTGCAGGCGTCCCAGAAGCTTGCGCCGGACCCGTTCGACTTCGGCCTGGTCCGTGAGGGCCAACTCCAGACGAGCCAGCTGGTTGAGGAGGGGAAGCAGATCCATGACATCCGCGATATTGACCGCGATGGGGGAATACAACTGCTGCGCGGCGTCGCGCTCCCGGACCGTGAGCGCACGCACCGGCTTGTCCAGTTCGCTCAGCGGCATTTTCCGAAGCTCCGAGGAGGCGGGCAGACAGCGGCGGTCAAAACTGTAGGTGGTGAGGCCTGGGGGAATGGTCGAGATGCAGCCCCACGCCGTTAGAAGGCCGATGGTGACCGGCAGGAAGATACACCGCCGTGGCCAGCGTCCGGAGACCTCGCAGTCATGGCTCTCCGCATGCTTCACGGCACACCCCATCACGCCCCTGCGGAAGCCCGGGGCGGCAGGTGCAATAACGATTCCGGATGGAAAATGAACGTGGCGAACGGGCTCGGATGGGCGTGGTGAGGAAAAACCGTCTCAGGCCACGGACAGTCTGTCCCACTCCTCCTCGCGCCGGAAAGGACTTTGCAGGACAAAGGGCCCGACGCTGCCGGCCGGATATTCCCTGAGGCGGCTCTTCCCCAGCTGCCACGCGTGGAGGATCGGCTCCACGATACGCCAGCTCTCCTCGGCCTCGTCGTCCCGGATCGAGAGACTGCAATCGCCGGCCAGCAAGTCGCGCAGGACGCGGCCATAGGCCGGAATGGACTGCGCCGGCAATTCCGTGTCGAGCGCGATCGGCTGGACTTCGGCGCCGCCGTCCTCTCCGTTGACGTTCAACTGCAGGGTCAGGCGATCCGGGGCAGACAGCGGAATGCGCAGCCGGTTGGGCTTCACCTCGACGTCCTTCCCGAACGCGAGGTGCGGAACCGGTCTAAAATGGACGAGCACTTCCTGACGATCGCAGGCCAGGGCCTTCCCGGTCCGTAGCGTGAAGGGGACGCCGGCCCATCGCCAGTTGTTCAGCGTCAGCGTGACTTGCGCGAAGGTTTCCGTCCCGCGCCACGGGTCCACACCCGGCTCTTGCACGTAAGCCGGAATAATGCGGCTCCCCAGACGCCCCGACCCGTAGCGGGCGCGCACCGTGCGGGTTTCCACGTCCTCAGGCGCAAGGGTCTCGACGGCGCGCAGGAGGTCCACTTTCCGGTCGCGGACGTCGTGCTCGTTCAGCGAGAGCGGCGGCTCCATCCCGACCAACGACAGAACCTGCAGCAGATGGTTCTGAATCATGTCCCGCAAGGCTCCCGCGTGATCGTAGTAGGCGGCGCGGCCTTCGAGCGCCAGGGTTTCGTCCCAGACGATGTCGACCCGTTCGATGTGCGCGTGGTTCCACAGCGGCTCCAGCAACCGGTTTGCAAACCGCAGCCCGAGAAGGTTCTGTAGCGGCTGCATGCCGAGGAAATGATCGATCCGGAACACGGCCTCCTCGGGAAACGAGCGGTGGAGCAGCCGGTTCAAATGCCGGGCGGACGCGAGACCGTCCCCAAACGGCTTTTCCACCGCAACCCGGCTCCCGGGCGGCAGCGCTTCGGACAGCGCCTCGATGGCGGGCGCGAATAGCCGGGAAGGCAGCGCCAGATACGCCGCCACCGGCCCGCTCAGGTCCTTCATCGCAGACTGGAGGGCATGACCGTCCGTGACGTCCGCACGGCGGTAGTCCATCGCCGCCAGGAGGCGCGTCTGGACCGACTCGGGCGCGTTGCTGTGCCGGCGAAGCTGTCCGGCGATATGGTCACGAAACTGCTGGTTCTCCCATGGCTTGGGAGACAACCCTCGAAGACGAAACGACCTGGGGAGGCCGTCCGTTTGCGCCAGGCGGGCGAGAGCGGGCATGAGATAACGCCCCGTCAGGTCGCCCGTCGCGCCCAGAATCACCAAGGATGAAATCATGCCTTCTCCATGAACGACCGCGGCCTACCCTTCGGTCAGGGGCCCCGCCGCTCCTCGCCCCTGTTCCATAGCCGAGCCCTCTTGTTCCGCGCTTCTGAACGGCGGATCACCCCGGCCCCCCTGGTCTTCGAGCTCCGCCTCGGCTTCGTCAACGGGAGCCGGGGTCCGCCCGCCGCGTGATCGCCGCCCAGCTGCCAGTGCTCTTCCCATACCTACGACGGCCGATTCGTCACCCTAAGAAGACAGGCGCCCGCCGGGAGGAGAAGCAATCGCCATACCGGCAATCAGAGTCGAGGCATCTCGCTTTCGATCGCCGGAGCGGGATGCCCGCCGACAACCTGTCCCCCTCAGGACAAGCTGTCGTGCCGCAACCGGTTCAGTGTGTTGCAACAGGCGGCTGCGGAAGGTCATGAGATGACAATTGACAGCGTTCTCACTTTCCTGCCGGCGGTCCAGATCCTCTCGTCGTGGCGCACCATTTGCCTATGCAGTAGCGGAACGCATGGAACAAGACTCCCTCTGGCCTCTGCTCCTGTTCGGCGCCGCGGTCTTCACCGTCGTCGCCGCGATGTTGGCGCTCCCCGGCGTGCTGGGTGAGCGCCATTGGGCCAAGCCGGAACGGCGCCGAGAACGCGCCACGGCGGTGCCCTATGAATCGGGCATCCGTCCCACCGGGACGGCGCGGATCCGGATCCCCATCCAGTATTACTTGGTCGCGATGTTTTTCGTGATTTTCGACGTGGAAGCCGTCTTTCTCTATGCCTGGGCGGTCGTCGTGCGGGAAGCCGGCTGGCTGGGCTTCGCGGAGGCCGCCGTATTCATCGGCATCCTCCTTGCGGCCTGGGCCTATCTCTGGCTCATCGGCGCGCTCGATTGGAAGCTCCACTATCAGCGGCCAGCGGTCCATCGTTTCCGCCCTGGGTCCCGCGAGGATCGCGATGCCCTGGTGGCGTAACGGCCGCATGCAGGGCGTCAAGGTTCGAGACGGAGGCGACGGGTCCTTAGCCGACGCCGTCGGCCGCTCCGTCCTGTTGGCACGGCTGCAGGATCTCCTGGCCTGGGGAAGGAAACATTCGCTCTGGCCACTGAATTTCGGGCTGTCCTGCTGCTACGTCGAAATGGCGACCAGCATCACGAGCACCTACGACATCGCGCGGTTCGGCGCCGAAGTGATTCGAGGATCCCCGCGCCAGGCGGACGTGCTGATTGTCTCCGGCACGGTCTTCGTCAAGGTGGCGCCGATCGTCAAACAGCTCTACGAGCAAATGCTGGAGCCCCGCTGGGTCATTTCGATGGGGTCCTGCGCGAACTCCGGTGGAATGTTCGACGTCTATTCGGTCGTCCAGGGCGTCGATTCGTTTCTGCCGGTCGACGTGTACATGCCGGGCTGCCCGCCGCCGCCGCACGCCTTCATGGAAACGCTGCTCCTCCTCCAAGAGAAGGTGGGCCGCGAGCGCCGTCCCTTGAGCTGGATCGTCGGGCCACAGGAAGTCCAGAAACCCATCATGCCGTCCATGCGCGACCTGAAGCGTCCTGAACGGACCCGGGAACGGGAATATCCCCCTATGGACCGGCTGCCGCTCACGGACGGATTGTGGCGGCGTCCGGGAGAATCTCGGCCCGGCGAACGGACGCCCAACGACTGGAGAACGGTGGATGATTGGAAACGCACCGCCGGCTGAACGGCCGCTCGTCGTGGAGGAAGTCGCGCGCCGGCCCGGATCGGGCCTCCTGAGCGTGCAGGACACTACGGACGGCATCCCGACGATCTGGGTCACGCGCGACGCCGTTCATGAACTCCTGCGCTTCCTGCGGTCCGACGTTCCTCGGCCGTACCGAATGCTCTTCGACCTGAGCGCGACGGACGAGCGGATGCGCCGGCCGTCGGACGGACTGCCGCTCGGAACCTTCACGGTCTTCTATCAGCTGTTCTCCTTCGAACGGAACGAGTGGCTCCGCGTCAAGGTGCCGCTGACCGGCGACGCGCCGTCCGTGCCGACCGTGACCGACCTCTGGCCCAACGCCGATTGGTACGAGCGCGAGACATGGGACATGTTCGGCATTCGCTTCGACGGCCGTCCGTCGCTTCGCCGCCTGCTCATGCCGCCGTGGTGGAACGGCCACCCCCTCCGCAAAGACCATCCCGCCCGCGCGACGGAGATGGGCCGGTTTCAGCTGCCGGAGGAGAGGCATGACATGACGCAGGACGCCCTGCAGTTTCGTCCGGAGGACTGGGGGATGACGCGCAGCCATCAGGAGCCCGATTTCGATTACATGTTCATCAACCTGGGTCCCGCCCACACGGGGACGCACGGCGTGCTGCGGCTCGTCGCCCAGCTCGCAGGCGAAGAGATCATCGACATCGTGCCCGACATCGGGTTCCATCACCGCGCCAAGGAAAAGATGGCGGAACGCCAAACCTGGCATACCTTCATCCCCTACACGGACCGGGTGGATTATCTGCAAGGGACGCTGAACGAGTTGCCCTACTGCCTGGCGGTGGAAAAGCTCGCGGGCATCGACGTCCCGCCGCGCGCGCAGGTCATCCGCGTCATGATGTGCGAACTCTACCGGCTCGCCAGCCATCTCGTCTGGTACGGCACCTTCGCGCAGGACGTGGGGGCGCTGTCCCCGGTGTTCTACATGTTCAACGACCGGGAGCGCATTCATGCCATTACGGAAGCCATCTGCGGGGGCCGCATGCACCCGAACTGGTTTCGCATCGGCGGCGTCGCGCAAGACCTTCCCGAAGGCTGGGACCAACTGGTGCGACAGTTCGTCGAGTACTTTCCCGCTCGGCTCGACGAGTACGAGCGGCTGGTCATGGACAATCCCATCTTCAAGGAGCGGACGGTCGGCATCGGCGCCTTTACCCTCGAGGATGCCATCGCCTGGGGCGCCACGGGTCCGATGCTTCGCGCCTGCGGGCTTCCCTGGGACCTCCGGAAAGTACAACCCTACTCGGGGTACGAGCAGTTCGACTTCGACGTGCCGTCCGCCGGCAACGGCGACTGTTACGATCGCGCGGTCGTCCACGTGCTGGAGATGCGGCAATCCCTCCGCATCATCCGTCAGTGTCTCGAAGGCATGCCGCCGGGTCCGTACAAATCGGACCACCCGCGCGCCACGCCGCCGCTGAAGGAGCACACCATGCACGACATCGAGACCCTGATCCATCACTTTCTCGGCGTCAGCTGGGGCCCCGTCTTGCCGCCGGGAGAAGCCGCCGTGCCGACGGAGTCGTCCAAAGGGCAGACGAGCTACTACCTCACGAGCGACGGGTCCCAGGTCTCGTACCGCACGCGGATTCGGACCCCATCGTTCGCGCACATCCAGATGGTGCCGTTCATGGCCCGCGGCGAGCTGCTGCCCGATCTGCTCGCCATCCTGGGCAGCGTTGATTTCGTGTTATCCGACGTGGACCGGTGAGGCCGTGAAGGCGTCGCCCGTGGCGTGCGCGACGAGCCTGCAACGAGAGAGGCGAAACGAACAACGAGAGACGATGCCATGTTGACCGACCAGGAACGAGCCGAAATCGAGCGGGAGCTCAACCATTACCCCGACCGACGGGCCGGGTGCATCGAGGCGCTGAAGGTGGTGCAGCGGCATCGGACCTGGGTCTCGGACGAAAGCGTGAGGGATGTGGCGGGGCTGCTCGACATGACCCCCGACGAAGTCGACGGCGTGGCGACGTTCTACAACCTGATCTTTCGCAAGCCGGTCGGCCGGCACGTCCTCTTCGTCTGCAACAGCGTGAGCTGCTGGATCATGGGGTATGAGCGGCTGCGCGAACGGATCGAGACCCGGCTCGGCGTCACTTTCGGGGAGACCACGTCCGACGGGCGCTTCACGCTGCTGCCCATCGTCTGTCTGGGCGCCTGTGAAAGTGCGCCGGTCATGATGATCGGTGCCGACGTCCATCGCAACGTGAGGCCCGACCACGTCGACGCGATTTTGGAGCGATACAAGTAGGAGACGGCTGCGGGCCGTCGCCTCAGCCTGAACCTGAACCTTGTCTTATGGCCATCGAACGCCCGCTCACCCAACGCATCAAGCCCGGCGGCGAGCCGCCCTGGATCGACGACTACGAAAAGACCGGGGGCTATGAGTCAGTCCGCATCGCGTTGAAGCGGCACACGCCCGCCGACGTGCAACGTCTGGTGTCCGAGGCGGGCCTGCGCGGCCGCGGGGGCGCAGGGTTTCCGACCGGCAAGAAGTGGAGCTTCGTTCCCATGGGACCCGACGCGCCGCGCCCCAAGTACGTCGTCGTCAATGCCGACGAGATGGAACCGGGCACCTTCAAGGATCGCGTCCTGCTCGAAGGCGATCCGCACCAGATGGTCGAGAGCCTGCTGGTGGCGGGCTATGCCCTGGATGCGGACGTCGGCTACATCTTCCTCCGGGCCGAATACCAGCTCGCAGCCCGACGCCTGGAGCGGGCCATCCAGGAAGCGCGCAACCGCGGGTACTTGGGGCGGCGCATCTTGGGCTCGGACTTCAGCTTCGAGGTGTACCTGCACACGAGCGCCGGCCGTTACATCTGCGGCGAAGAAACGGCCTTGCTCAATGCGCTCGAGGGCAAGCGGGCGATTCCCCGGGCGAAGCCTCCTTTTCCGCAAACCGCCGGCCTCTGGGGCCAGCCGACGATCGTTCAAAACGTCGAGACGCTCTACAACGTTCCGCATATCGTGACCCGCGGGTCGGCGTGGTACCGGAAACTGGCCAAAGGCCAAGACGGCGGGACCAAGATCTACGGGGTGAGCGGGAAAGTGAAGCGGCCCGGCTGGTGGGAGCTTCCGATGGGAACGCCCATGGGGGAACTCGTGCTCGAGCACGCCGGCGGAATGCAGACCGGTGTGCGGTTCCGCGGACTCTTGCCCGGCGGGGCATCGACGGCCTTCCTGGTCGAAGAGCATTTCTCGCTGCCGATGGATTTCTCCTCGATCCCGGCCGACGTCAGCCGGATGGGGACGGGGACCATGATCGTCCTCGACGACCGAACGTGCCCGGTCGGATTCATGGCGAATCTCGAGCGTTTTTTCGCGCAGGAGTCGTGCGGCTGGTGCACCCCCTGCCGTGAGGGGCTGCCGTGGGTCTATCGCATCCTGGACGCCATGGAGGAAGGACACGGATCGCCGGCGGACATGCCCCTGCTCGAGGCCCATCCGAAGCTGCTTGCGTTCGGACACACGTTCTGTGCGCTGGCGCCCGGCGCCATGGACCCGCTGCAGAGCGCGCTGAAATACTTCCGAGAGGATTTCGAGCGGCACCTCACGGCCGCGTCATGCCCCTGGCGCCGTGTGACGCCGGAAAGGCTGACGGTGTCCGCCGCGGCCGCCTGAGATCAAGGATGGATCGGCCTGCATGACCACGATCTATGTCGACAACCGGCCCTACTCCGTGGACGGGCACCAGAACCTGCTCGCCGCGTGCCTGTCGCAGGGTTTGAATCTGCCCTATTTCTGCTGGCACCCGGCGATGGGCTCTGTGGGCGCGTGCCGCCAGTGCGCGGTGAAGCAGTACCGAGACGAGCACGACCGCGGAGGCCGGCTCGTCATGGCCTGCATGACGCCGGTGACGGACGGTGCCAGGATTTCGATCGAAGACCGTGACGCGGCAGCCTTTCGGGCGTCGATCATCGAATGGTTGATGCTGAATCACCCTCACGACTGTCCGGTCTGCGACGAGGGCGGCGAATGTCATCTGCAGGACATGACCTATATGACGGGGCATGCGTACCGACGCTACCGCTTCCCCAAACGCACGTACCGCAACCAGGAGTTGGGCCCCTTCATCAAGCACGACATGAACCGCTGCATTCAGTGTTACCGCTGCGTCCGGTTTTACCGCGATTATGCCGGGGGCCGAGACCTCAACGTCTTCGGGTCGCACGACGCGGTGTATTTCGGCCGCGCGACGGACGGGATCCTCGAAAACGAATTCAGCGGGAACCTCGTGGAGGTGTGCCCGACCGGGGTGTTCACCGACCACACGTTCTTGCATCACTACACCCGGAAATGGGACCTGCAGTGCGCCCAGTCCATCTGTCCGCACTGCAGCGTCGGTTGCAACACGACGCCGGGTGAGCGGTATGGGATCCTGCGGCGCGTCGTGAACCGCTTCAACAGCGAGGTGAACGGGTATTTCCTGTGCGACCGGGGACGGTTCGGCTACGGCTACGTGAACGACGACAGCCGTATCCGTCGGCCGCTCGTCCGCGCGGCACCTCAGGGCGGACAGAGGCCCGAAGGCGTCCGCCACGCGCTCTCGGAGGCCGCCGCCGTGCTGCGCGGCGCGAACGGCCTTGTCGGGATCGGATCGCCCCGCGCGTCCCTGGAGGCGAATGTGGCCCTGCGCATGCTCGTCGGCGCCGACCGGTTCTGCCTGGGCCTTCCGGAGGGCGAGCGGCGGCTGCTGGCGACGATGCTGGCCGTCCTCCGCGACGGTCCCGTCCCCGCCGCCTCCGTGCACGACGTCGAGCATGCGGACGCCGTCCTGGTGCTCGGCGAAGATCTCCTCAATGCCGCGCCTAGGCTGGCCCTTGCCGTCCTGCAGTCCATCCGGCAGGAGCCGATGGAGCGCGCCGATGCCCTGCACATTCCCCGGTGGGACGATGCCGCCGTCCGGACCGTCATGCAGGGACGCCGCGGCCCTCTCTACATTGCCGCGCAACGCGGCAGTTGGCTGCACGACCACGCGACCGACGTGTTCTCCGGCGCCCCCGACGATGCGGCCCGGCTCGGCATGGCGGCCGCCCATGCGGTGGACGGGAACGCGCCGTCCGTGCCCGGACTCTCTCGGCTGGAGCAGGAGGCGGCCGACCGCATCGCACGCGCCTTGGGCCGGGCCCGCCGGCCGGTGATCATCGCCGGGAGCCAGCTGGGATCGGCCGCCACGATCGAGGGCGCCGCCAACCTCGCGTGGGCGTTGCACCGGCAAGGCCGTCACGTGCGGCTGGCGCTCGTCCCTCCGGAGAGCAACAGCGTGGGCCTTGCGCTCTTGGGGGGACAACCTCTGGAATGGGCCTTCCAGGCCGTCCGTGACGGGACCGCGGACACGGTCATCGTGCTCGAGAACGACCTCTACCGGCGCGGCGGCGCGCAGCAGGTGGACGAGTTCCTCGACAACGTGCAACACCTCCTCGTCGTGGACTCGTTCGAGACGCGGACGACGCGGCGGGCGCAGGTCGTGTTGCCCGCCGCCACGACGCATGAATCGGACGGCACTGTCGTCAATTACGAAGGGCGCGCACAACGCTTCTTTCAAGTGTTCGTCCCCGAAGGCGATGTCGGAGAAAGTTGGCGCTGGCTTCGTGAGTTGGCCCGCCTGGCCCGGCCCCACGACGCGCAGTCGCTCGCCTCGTGGCGCAACCTCGATGATGCGGTGAGCGCCGTCGCCGCGGTTGCGCCGGCCTTGGCGGGCGTGCGGGCGGCGGCTCCGCCGGCCGGCTTGCGCTTCGCCGGACGAAAGATTCCGCGTCAGCCGGAACGGACCAGCGGACGGACGGCGATGCTCGCGCATCTCACTGTGCATGAACCGAAGCCGCCGGAGGACCCGGACACCGCCCTCGCATTCTCGATGGAAGGGTTCCGCGGAGGCGCCCTTCCCGTCCCCTCTCCGCTCATCACGCAATTTTTGGAGCCCGGCTGGCATTCCAACCAGGCGTTGAACAAGTACCAGGAAGAAGTCGGCGGGCGTCTACGGAACGAACTGCCCGGCGTGCGGCTGATCGAGCCGGATCCGTCCGCGGGCGTGCGGTACTTCACCGGAGCGCCTCGGCCCTTTCAGCCCAAGCCGGATCACTGGCTGTTGATGCAGCTACCGACGATCTTCGGAGGGGACGAGTTGAGCGCGCGCTCCGCCCCGATACGCGAGCGCATGCCGTCGCCCACCCTCGTGCTGCACCCGTCTGACGGTGCGGCCCTCGAGCTGGGGCAGCCGGCGACGGTGACCCTGACGCTCGCCGAGACGCGCTATACCTTGACGGTCGTGTTCGATGCGACGATGCCCGTCGGCACGGCGGGTCTGATCGCCGTCCAGGACGCGCCGGCCCCACTGCCTCAGTGGGTGGATCTCCGGCGTGCCATCGATCAAATCCGGAGGGCCGCCTGATGGAGTGGACGAGGACCGTGCTGCTCACGGCCGCATTGCTCGTGGGCGTGCTGACCGTGAGCGCCTTGTTGATTTGGGCCGAACGCCGCCTCTTGGGGATCTGGCAGGAGCGTTTCGGCCCCAATCGTGTGGGGCCGGCCGGCCTTCTCCAGTCCGTAGCCGACATGATCAAGATCTTTACCAAGGAGGATTGGGTCCCGCCGTTCTCCGACAAGGTCGTCTTCGTGCTCACGCCCACCGTCGTCGTCGTGACCGCGCTGATGTCCTTCGCGATCCTGCCCGTCGCGCCCGGCGCGCTGGTGGCGGACCTCAATATCGGCGTCCTGTTCTTCCTCGCCATGTCGTCCTTGGCGGCCTACAGCGTGATCATCGGGGGGTGGGCCTCCAACAGCAAGTTCGCCTTTCTCGGCAGCCTGCGCGCCACCGCGCAGCTGCTGACGTATGAAGTGTTCATGGGACTGTCCCTCATGGGAGCGGTCGTTCTCGCAGGGTCGTTCAAACTGGGCGACATCGTCGACGCGCAGCGGGACCTGTGGTTCGTGGTGCCCCAGTTCTTCGGGTTCGTCGGATTCTTCATCGCCGCTCTGGCCGAAGCCCACCGCGCGCCCTTCGACATGCCGGAAGCCGAGACCGAACTGGTCGCGGGATATCACGCGGAATATTCCGGCATGAAGTTCGGGATGTTTTTCGTCGGCGAGTACACGGCGGTCATCCTGATGTCCGCCATGACGGTCGCGCTCTTCTTCGGCGGATGGCATGGACCGTTTCTCCCGCCGCTCGTCTGGTTTCTGCTCAAAACGGCGGTCTTCATCATGCTGATCTTTCTGGTCCGCGCCACGCTGCCCCGGCTGCGGTTCGATCAGTTTCTGTCGTTCGGATGGAAAGTCATGCTGCCGCTGGCCCTCGTCAATCTCCTGGCGACGGGCAGCGCGGTGCTCTTCAAGGCGGAGTGAGAGAGAGACCGTTGCACGAGACCATCATGCATGTCCTGCGCTCCATTCGAGACCTGCTGTGGGGGTTGTGGATCGTCTTCAAGCGGACGTTCCACACCCCGGTCACGGTCCAGTACCCCGACGAGAAGCCGTATCTCCCGCCCCGCTGGAGGGGCCGCATCGTGCTGACCCGCGACCCCGACGGAGAAGAACGCTGCGTGGCCTGCTATCTCTGCGCCGTCGCCTGTCCGGTGGACTGCATCGCGCTGCAGGCGACGGAAGATTCGACATCCCACGACCGGCGCTATCCGGAGTTCTTCCGCATCAATTTTTCGCGTTGCATCTATTGCGGCTATTGCGAGGACGCGTGTCCGACCTATGCCATCCAGCTGGTGCCCGATTTCGAGCAGAGCGAATATGCGCGCCGCAACATGGTCTACGAGAAGGAGGATCTGCTGATCAGCGGCACGGGCAAGTACCCCGACTACAATTTCTACCGCGTCGCCGGCGTCCGCATTCGGAACAAGGACAAAGGCGAGGCGGAGAACGAGCTGCCGCCGGTGGACGTGCGGAGCCTGATGCCGTGAGGAACGTGAAGCACATCTTGTGAAGCGTGAAGCGTCTTCCGAGATCGCCGAGAGACGAACGACGAGAGACTGACGCATGGAGTTCCTTTTCTACATCGCCGCCGCCGTGTCGGTGATCGCGACGGCCCGCGTGGTCACGCATCTCCACGCCGTCCATGCCCTGCTCTATCTCGTCGTCGCCATGATGGCGCTCTCGCTCATGTTTTACCTGCTGGGCGCGCCGTTCGCGGCCGTCCTGGAGATCATCATCTACGCCGGCGCCATCGTCGTCCTCTTCGTGTTCGTCGTCATGCTGCTCAACCAAGGCCCGTTGACGGTCGAGCAGGAGCGGCGCTGGCTGCCGCGCGGTGCCTGGCTCGGTCCCGGCCTGCTGGCGCTGCTGCTGCTCGGCGAAGTGGCGTTTCTGATCGCCTTCGGCTCCGCCGTCCCGTCCGACGTCGGCAGCCTCGCGCCGAAGACGGTGGGGCTCAGCCTGTACGGCCCGTACATCATCGGCGTGGAATTGGCCTCCATGCTGCTGCTGCCCGGGCTGATCGGCGCCTATCACGTGGGCCGGCGGCTGGCGCGGGGAGACCGCCAAGCATGACCGCGCACGCGTTGATCGTCGCCATGATCCTCTTCGTGCTCGGGCTGGCCGGCCTGCTGGCTCGCCGGAACATCGTGTACATGCTGCTGTCCATCGAGATCATGCTGAACGCGGCGAGCTTGGCGTTCATCGCGGCCGGTTCCCGGTGGGCCGCCCCCGACGGGCAGGTCATGTTCTTCTTTATTCTCGCGTTCGCTGCAGCCGAGGCGTCCGTCGCGCTGGCGATCCTGCTGCAGCTGTCCGATCGCTTTCGCACGGTGGACGCGGACGCGGTCAGCGAGATGCGCCACTAGCGTGACGGTATGCTGCACCTGGTGCCCTTCATCCCCGCGCTTCCGTTCGGCGGATTCCTGCTGCTCACGCTGCTGGGCGGGCGGCTGTCCCGGAGAGAGCTCACTTGGATCGGCGTGGGCTCCGTGGGAGGATCCGCGCTCCTTACGGCGCTCATCGCGATCCCGTTCCTGCATGGGCTGCCGGAGGCCCCCTCCTATAGCGGACGGTTGTGGACGTGGATCGATACGGCGGGCCTCACCGCCGGCATGGGATGGCACCTGGATGCACTGTCGCTGCTGATGACGCTGGTCATTACCGGCGTCGGCTTCCTCATCCATCTCTATTCGACCGAGTACATGGCGGACGACGAAGGCTATCGGCGGTTCTTCGCCTATATGAATTTGTTCGTGGGGAGCATGCTCACGCTCGTGCTGGCCGACAACCTGCTGCTCCTCTACCTGGGCTGGGAAGGCGTCGGGCTCTGCAGTTACCTGCTGATCGGGTTTTGGTACCGCGATCCGGCAAACGGTGCCGCGGCGCAGAAGGCCTTCATCGTGACACGGACCGGCGACACGGCGTTGGCCGTGGGGTTGCTCCTGCTGTTCATGGAACTTCACACGCTGTCCATCCAACAGGCTCAGACCCTGGCCGCCGGCGCCTGGCCGATCGGCTCCGGGATCGCAACGGCGGTCGCGGCCTTGCTGTTGGCAGGCGCCGTCGGCAAGTCCGCCCAGGTGCCCTTGCAGGTATGGCTGCCCGATGCGATGGCGGGTCCCACGCCCGTCAGCGCGCTGATCCATGCAGCCACCATGGTCACGGCGGGGGTCTATCTGATCGCGCGCCTGCATGGGCTGTTCGTCTTGGCGCCCGCGGTGATGGGGGCCGTGGCCATCATCGGGACGGTGACGCTGCTCCTCGCCGGCTTTAGCGCCCTCGTGCAGCGGGACATCAAACGGGTGCTCGCCTACTCCACCATCAGTCAAATCGGTTACATGTTTCTGGCCCTGGGCGTGGGCGCCTGGTCCGCCGCGCTGTTTCACTTCCTGACGCATGCCTGTTTCAAGGCGCTATTGTTCCTGGCCGCCGGCGCGGTGATCCTCGCGGTCCATCACGAGCAGGACATTTTCCGGATGGGAGGGTTGCGGCGTCACTCGCCCGTCGTCTTCTGGACCTTCCTCGCCGGCGCCGCCGCCCTCTCCGGGCTTCCGCTGGTCACCGCCGGCTTCTACAGCAAGGACTGGATTCTGTGGTCGGTGTGGTCGTCTCCGCAGGGAGGGCGCTGGCTGTGGGCGGGAGGCGTACTCGGCGCGTTCTTGACGGCGCTCTACAGTTTTCGCCTGGTCTTCCGGGTGTTCTTCGGCCCCCGCCGGGCGGAACCGGCCTGGACACCGGGCCGCGCGACAAGGATCCCCCTCGTCGTGCTGGCCGCGCTGTCGCTTACGGTCGGGCTGTTCGAAATCCCGTCGACGTTAGGACCGGTGCCTCTGTTCAGTATGTACCTCTCGCACGCCCTCCCCCTCCTCCACGAGCCGGCAGCGGAGGACGAGTCGTCCCACGAAGCCGCACAACAGACCGTGGTGACGATGGCCTCGCTGGCTGGCGTGGCCGTGGCTGCATGGATGTTCCTGGGAAGACGGCGCGCGCTTGAAACGGTCGCTTCACACCCGATTGCCGGCGCCTTCGCCCGCCTCTGGTTCGATGGGTGGGGATTCGACCGGCTCTACGCCCGTCTGTTCGTATGGCCATGGCACGCCGTGACCCGCGAAGGAACGGACGGATTCGACCTGCTGTACGACAGGCTCGCCGGTGCGGTCCGCAGCGCTCACTATTGGCTGACCGTAACACAGACGGGCCAAGTCCGCTGGTACGCGGCCTCCGTCGCGTTGGGGGCGCTCCTCATGTTGGTGCTAGCGCTATGACGTTGTGGATGCTGATCCTCGTGCCGTTGCTGGCCGCGCCGCTCGCCTGGTGGGCCGAGCGCCGGTCATCGTCCCTCCCCCGCTGGGTTGCTGCTGGCTCTCTCGGGCTGCAACTGCTTCTCACGCTCCTCTTGTACAGCGGATGGGGCGGCGGCCCCGAGCCGGGACACCCCTGGCTGCTCGAAAGCCGGCACTCCTGGATTCCCCGGTGGGGCATTTCGCTGCATCTGGCCGTCGACGGGCTCAGCCTGGTGCTGCTGCTCCTCACGGCCTTTCTCGGGTTGGTGGCCGTCGCGGCATCCTGGTCGGAGATCCGGGAGCGGACCGGCTTTTTCCATTTCAATCTCCTGGTCGTGCTCGCCGGTGTCACGGGAGTGTTTCTGGCGCTCGATCTATTTCTGTTCTTCCTCTTCTGGGAGCTGATGCTGGTCCCGATGTATCTCCTCATCGCCTTGTGGGGCCACGAACATCGCCGCTATGCGTCGTTCAAGTTCTTTCTGTTCACCCAAGCCGGCAGCCTGTTCCTGCTTGCCGCGATCGTGGCGCTGGCACTGCTGCACGGGCAAGCCGCCGGGAAGCCCAGTTTCGACTATGCCGATCTGGTCGCGCTGCCCGTGCCGGCGCGCGCCGGCTGGTGGCTGATGCTCGGGTTCTTCGCGGGGTTCGCCGTCAAGCTGCCGGCCGTGCCCTTCCACACGTGGCTGCCCGACGCCCACACCGAAGCGCCGACGGGCGGCAGCGTGATCCTCGCGGGGCTGCTCCTGAAGACGGGAGCCTATGGATTGCTACGGTTCACCATTCCGTTGTTTCCCGAGCAGGCGCGCGAGTTTGCCCCGGTCGCGATGGCCCTCGGAGCGACCGGCATTCTGTACGGCGGCCTGCTGGCCTTTGCGCAGACGGATTTCAAGCGCCTGGTCGCATACAGCAGCGTCAGCCATCTTGGCTTCGCGCTCGTGGGGTCCTTCGCGATGACGGAGCTGGCGCTGCAAGGGGCCACGCTGCAACTGGTCGCGCATGGAATCAGCACGGGCGCGCTCTTCATGCTCGCCGGAGCGCTGCAGGAACGGCTGCATACCAGGGACATGCGGCGCATGGGCGGGCTGTGGGCCTCCATGCCGAGGCTGGCGGCCCTGGCGCTCTTCTTCGGCCTCGCGTCGCTGGGCCTGCCGGGCCTCGCCAACTTCGTGGGGGAATTCCTGGTGCTGTTCGGTTCGTTTCCGCAAAATCCCGCGCTCACGGTGCTAGCCGCAGGCGGGTTGGTGGTCGCCGCCGTCTATTCGCTGGCCATGCTCCAGCGCACCTTTTTCGGCACGCCGGCCGAAGGATTATCCGCCCCGGACCTTTCCCGCATCGGTGTGGCGACGCTCATAGCGATGGCCGCCGTCCATGTGTGGCTGGGATGGTATCCGCAAGCCGTCTTGAGCACGACCGAACCCGCCGTTCGCCGCATTGTGCTGGAGGCGCAAGCACCCACGTTTGCGGACGCTCGCCGCTCCCGCTCACAGGATGCGCCATGACCAGCATCGACGTCCTCGCCCTTCTGCCCTTCATCCTGCACGGGTCCCTGTGCATCATCACCATGATGGCCATCGCAGTGCGCCGCGACCACGCCGTGATTGCCAGCCTGGCGGGCCTGTCGTGCCTCATCACACTCGTCAGCCTTCCGTTCGCGGCCGCGGCGACGCCCCATCGCGTCACGGCGCTGTTGCAGGTGGACGGGTATGCCCTCCTCTACATGGGGCTGCTCCTGAGCGCGACGCTCGCTGTGATCGGATTCTCCTATGGCTACCTCCGCGCGGTCTCCGGACCTGAACAGGTCGAGGAGTATTATCTGCTTCTGCTGCTCGCCTCCTTGGGCGGCGTGGTCCTCGCGGCCGCCGCGCACTTCGCCACGTTGTTCCTCGGCCTGGAATTGATCGGGGTGTCCCTCTACAGCCTCATCGGATATCTGCGCGCGAACCGCGGTCCGCTCGAAGCCGCCCTCAAGTACCTCGTGCTCTCGGGATCCGCCTCCGCGTTTCTGCTGTTCGGCATGGCGTTGATGTACTTCGAAACCGGTGCGCTGGCGTTTTCCCGCATGGGGGCGGTCCTCCACGCGGTCGATTCCGAGGCGCTCTGGACGGCGGGATTCATCCTGGCCTTGGTCGGCCTCGGCGTCAAACTCGGACTCGTGCCGTTTCACCTCTGGATGCCCGACGTCTACCAAGGGGCTCCCGCGCCGGTCACCGCGTTCATCGCCACGGTGTCGAAAGGGGCGGTGGTGGCCGTACTGCTCCGCTTCGTCGCCGAGGTGCAGGCGCTGCGGTTCAGCTCAGTGGTGCAGGCGTTCGCCGTGGTGGCCGCGCTCTCGATGACCGTAGGCAACCTGCTGGCCTTGCTGCAAACGAACGTGAAACGGCTGCTCGCGTATTCTTCGATCGCGCATCTGGGCTATCTCCTGGTCGCCCTGCTGGCCGGCGGACCGGTCGCGGCCGAGGCCGTCACGCTGTATCTCATCGCCTATTTCGTCATGACGCTCGGAGCGTTCGGCGTCGTCACGGCCCTTTCGCATGACAGGGGAGACGCGGAGTCCTGGGACGAGTATCGCGGGCTGTTCTGGGGGCGGCCGTGGCTCGCCGGCGCGTTCATGTGGATGTTGCTGTCGCTGGCGGGGATTCCCGTGACGCTGGGATTTATCGGGAAGTTCTATGCGATCGCGGCGGGTCTCGATGCGCGGCTCTGGCTGCTCGTGATCCTGCTCGTCGTCAACAGCGCCGTCGGCGTGTACTTCTATTTGCGCCTCATCTTGGCACTGTTCGAGCGGCCGTACGAGGCGGCTGCCCGGCAAGGCCGCAGAGTGGACGTGCCGACGATGACCTGGAGCGCCTCCGTCTCGCTCGGAGCGGTCGCCGTGTTACTCCTGACATGGGGTCTGTATCCGCAGCCGTTGATCGATTTGATTCGCATGCTCGTCGGCCCGTTTCTTGGCCCGCTCGCCGCCGCACCGCCTTCGTAGTGGGGCCCTGCCCCGTCCCGGCTATATATAGCTATATATATAATGGGTAGTGGCTGAAGGTCCGAGGTCTTGAATATATCTCAACTAAAAGATTAGTAATATACTGTAGGGTAATGAGTAAATTGATTGTTTTCTTCACGCAATGTAAAGCATCATGCCGTCTTGCGGCGGGTCTCCCGTTCAGCCTTTGCCTTGCCTTTGCCTTGCGGCGCGGTCCGCCGATCTTTTGACTTTTCCTCGACGCTGCGCTTCAGCAGCGCCATCAGATCGATGACTTCACCCTTCGCCGGCCGCTCTTCCTCCTCCTTCGCCGGTTCCGTGATCAACTCGGTCTGGCCGGCTTCGATGCGCTTTTCGATCAACGCGAGCAGGTCTTCGTGGTAGGTGTCCCGGTAGCGCTCCGGCTGCCACGGCTCCGTCATACCCTCGACGAGCTTGGTCGCCATTTCGATTTCTCGCGGCGACACGCCGACCGCCTTCAAATCGGCCGACGGCACCTCGAACTCGTCGGCACTGCGGATCTCGTTGGCGTAGCGGAGGGTGTTCATCACGATCACGTTGTCCATCGGAAGCAGCGCGGCCACATACTGCCTGGTGCGGATGACGACGTTCGCGATCCCGACCTTGCCCGTCTGGCGCAGGGTCTCGCGAAGCAGCGCATACCCCTTGTGCCCGCGCTTGTCCGGCGCGAGATAGTAGGGCGTCTCGTAGTAGAGGGGCGGAATCTGCGCGCCGTCGACGAAGTTCAAAATCTCGACGGTTTGCGTGGCTTCGACGTTCGCGCGCTTGAAGTCTTCCTCCGTCAGGACGACATAGCGGCCTTTCTCATACTCGTACCCCTTCACGATATCGTCCCACGCGACGTCTTCCCCGGTTTCCTTGTTGTACCGTTTGAACCCCACCGGCTTCATGGTACGCCGGTCCAGCATGGTGAGATCGAAGCTGTTCCGCTTTTCGGCCGAGTACAATCCGACCGGAATATGGACCAACCCGAAACTGATGGCGCCCTTCCACAGGACCCGCGGCATGGCGAACTCCTTCTGTTCATGCGGTCATGGCTCAAGCGGCCTGCTCCGCGCGCGCACCCTCCACGCCGTCGGCCCGCTGCTGCCGCTGTTGCTCCACCGCCGCATGCTCGATTTCGGCGTTGATCTCGCCGCCCACCAGCAGCACCAGTCCGCTCCAATACAACCAGAGCATCAGGACCACGACCCCGGCAATCGATCCATACACCTTGTTATAGTCGCTGAAATTGTCCACGTAGGCTTTAAAGCCCAGGGAAAACACGATCCAGAGGGTCACGGCAAAGACCGACCCCGGCGACACCCAGCGCCAGTTCTGCTCGATGTCGGGGCACACGTAATAGACCACTCCGACGACGAACAGCATGACACACACGACGCCCGGCCAGCGCAGCACGTTCCAAGCCCACGTGAAGGCTTCGCCCAGCCCAACCAGGCCGGCGATCCACACGCCGATCGTGTGCCCGTACAGCACGAGCGTCAAGGCCAGGATCACGAAGCCGGCCAATCCGATCGTCAACAGAATCGCCGTGAGCCTGACCCGCCAGAACGGGCGCGTATCCTCTTTCACGTCGTAGACGACGTTGAGGGCCTCCATGATCGCCGTCATGCCGCTCGACGACGCCCACAGCGCTCCCAGACCGCCCAGGGACAGCATGTTCGCGCCACTGCCCTGCGCCACCTGCTCCAGGACCCGTTCCACCATCGACAGCGCGTCCCCGGGCATGACCGTGCGCAGATAGCTCATCACCTCGGGCATGTAGTTCTGAACGGACAACAGGCCCATGGCGGCAGTCAGCACGATCAATGCCGGGAACAACGCCAGCAGCACGTAGAAGGACAATTGCGCGGCCCGCCCCAACAGCTCGTCCTTCTGCGACTCGACCCAGAGACGGCGGGCCAACTCGCGCCACGACAACCCGCCCAACTTCCACGGATTGTAGGCGCCCGAACCGCTGGTCAGGGACGCTTCGGGGGACGTTCGGCTCATCGCCGCTACCCTACCGCCTCCCGCTCAAAACCCGGCAGGATCGCTTTGAAGAAGGCGTTCTGAACGAGCTTGCCGACCACCTGCCAGGTATTGGCTTGCGGATTGTCCACCTGCCCCGCGATGTCGCCTTTGGTCGCCACCTCGTTCCTCGGCGCGTTTTGGAGCACGCCCAGCACGCCGCCGACGACGGCTTCGTACAGCCGCTTGGCCATGCCCTTGTGTTGATCCTGCTGCGGGTCGTAGACGTCCACGTCGCGCAGCAGCGGTTTCACGTAACCGTCGATCCGGTTGTCGCGGACCGACAGTTCGCTGAAGAACGCGAACACTCCGTCTTTCGTATCGAGCGCGCCGTGCGCGCGGAGCAGGTTGTTCAACGACGCCACTTTGGTCTTGATGATTTTCACCCGCAAATCGAAATCTGGTGTCGGCCGCTCGGGCCGGAAGTTTCCGCTGACGACCGTCGGTCCCGATCCCATGAACTTGCCCGTCATCCTGATCGCGCCCGTCCCTTCCCTTGGTTTCGTGCTGAGATTGTCCATCTCGACGTTCACGTCCGTCATGAAGACCCGATAGTCAGGCGCCGCGGCTTTATTGACGAACCCCACCTCGCTGTCGAGGATCCGTCCATGATCCACCCGCACCTGCACCGTGGGCTCGCGTTGCGCCCGCTGGGCCTGGCGCGCCCCCTCTTTCGCCTGGGCCTGTTCCTTCTCCTTGGTCGCCGCGGCGTGCACGTAGTCCACCTTGCCATGCTCGAGCAGCAGGTCCTCGATCACCACATCGGTCCGCTTGTCGGCGTATCGCACCCGGCCGCTGAGGTCGAGGATCCCCTCGCTGGCATACACATTGGCCTGTTGGGCCACTGGCTGCAGGCTGCCAAGCCGCAGCCGGTGCACGTTCATCTTGGCCTCCACGCGCGGCATCGGCGCCGCCAGGAAATCGGCACGCCCGTCCACGGCCACCTCGCCGCCTTCCGGCAACACCCCGGCGATGCGGAAGGCTGACGGATACGGTTCCTCCGGCGCAGGGCGGTTGTGAATGTTCGACGCCGTAATGTCGAGGCGCTCCATGCGCACCGGCGCGGCCGCCGCCGTCGCCTGGTAGACCGCCGATGCATTCTGAATCGCCACCTGGCGGACCGTAATGGGAAACAGGCCCCTGATGCGGTCCTGCCAGGCTCCGGCGGATTGGGCCGCCTCCTGCGGCACACGCGCTGCGGCTTCCGACGGCCCAGGGGCCACGTACGTCATGCGCGGCTCCCGGACGGTCACATGCTCGACCACCACCGATTGCTCCGACGGCCCGTACAGGACGTGGGCCGCGGCTCCCACCACGCCGGCCTCCACCGGCAGATTGGATTTCCCCAGCGCTTGGAGCGCGGACGGAATCGCCACACCCTGCACCTCGGCATCCGCCTCTACGGCCGGAATCGGTTTGGCCAGCGGATTCGCCTTCCCTCTGATGGACACATGCGCGTCGTCCAACATGTCGAGATCGATGCGCATCGTAGCGGGATAGGATTCGTCTTCGGGCGGGTGATTGGCCAGCCCCTCGGCCACGACCTGCAGGCCTCGCACGTGCACCGGTTCGGCCAGGGGAGGACCATCATACGTGACCTCTCCGTCATGGACAAACAGGTTCACACGGAACTTCGGCAGTTCCCGGACCTTGTCCTGCCAGGCCGCCGCCTGCTCCTTGGCTTCGGGGACATCGCGCTGCTCGAAGAAGGCGTCCACTTGCTTGCCGGTCGCGGTCAGCCGCGGTTTGTCGAGATGGACGTCCGCACCCACCCGCCCGGCGAACAGCGGCCAGAGCCGTGCGGACGCACGCACGTGCTCGATCGTCGCGAGGGTCGGTTCGGGGTTCGCCTGCTGCCGCACGGCGATCTCGCGAAGTCCCACCGACAGGGTCAGCGGATGCAGGTCCAGCGCCCCGATGCTGACGCGGTAATCAGGCAGCGCCTCATTCGAAGTCCGTTCGGCGTACTCGCGCAGCGGCTCTTCGGCAAACTGAGCCGCCGCCACGAGCAGGACGACAAGACCTGCCACGATCGCGCCCGCGATCATCCATTTCCGCATGGTCATTCCTGTCGAGAATCTTCGGTTCCGCTGCGCGAGGCGGCCGCCGAGACGGACTGGCAGGAGAGACGCGCACACCGTTCGCCGGCGCTCGCGAGTGGGAGATCGGCTTCCGCCCGCAGCGTGTCAGGTGCGCCGGCCGCGGTCCTCCCGCTCCTGCCGGCCGGGAGGCCGCGGCAGCAAGGCGTCGATCAGCGATTGCCCGACGATATGCGCCAGGTCTCCGACGAACGTTCGGCCCGTCTCCAGGGCCGCCGTCATGACGCGCTCCCGCTCCGCCGTCAGTTGCCCGGTCAACTCCTCCCATACCGACGAGGCCCGCGCGAGCGAACTGGAGCGGCCGAGGGCACTGAGGCCGCCGCCCGTTCGGCCGTGATCGCCACGGGGGGCAGCCTCCTTCTGCGGCGGATACGACGGATACACGCCTGGTTCCTGCTCGCCGGCTCCCTTCGGCATCACGCCGGCCGCGCGGACGCCTCCGGGGTAGTAAGGATAGACTCCCGAGCTCCGGCGGCGCTGGTCCATCCATCCCGCGAGAAACCCGATGGCAACGGCCCCGCCGACCAGCAGCCACGGACGGCGCCCGGCCTGCACGGCGGGATTCAAGTGCTGGGTCGTCGTCTCAACCAGTTCCATGGCGGTGTCCTTGACGTGCGTAATCACGTCCATCGCCGCCATCTTCGTCCCCTGCACTTTCTCTTCGACGCGCTGCTCCAGCAGCTCGAGCTTGTCGGCGAGCGCCATCCGCGTCCGAAGAATGTCCTTCAGGTCCTCTTCGACGTGACTTGCTCTTTGATCCATTGTGCGTCTTCCTTTAAGGCGAACAAGGTTCGACGGGGCACGGGCTGCACGCTCCCCGCCAAGGAACGCGCGCGCGCCAGCAGGAATCCGCCGATCCCGGCGAGCACGATGCCGACCAGACCGTACGATGCCCACAGCGCCAGTCCCGTCCATTCATGGATGCCATGCACCAGCATCAGCAGGAGGAACAGGCCCCCCAAGGCGAGCAGGGCGGCCCCGATTCCGAAGCCGGACGCGGCTCGCCCCGCCTTGCTGACCTCCAGTTTGACTTCATCGCGAAGCAACTGCGCTTCCTGCCGCATGAGCAGGCGCAAGTCCTCTAAGATCCCCGTGACGAGGTTGACCAGCCCGCTCCTTCCCTCCGGTGGGGCGCCGACCGACATGGGTTACCTCACTCGCCTCGCAAGCAAAAACCCCGCTGCCATGCCCAAGAGAATGGTGGGCCACGGATACCGCCGGATGAGGGCTTCCGCTTCGCCGACCAGCCGGCTCAGCGACAAGCGTTGTGCCTCTTCGGAGGACAATGGCAATCCCACGGCGGACACCGGCCCATTCGCGGTCACGGCCTCCGGCGAGGGTTCGAGGCGGGGCAGCGAATGCGGTCCATCCATCACTCCTCTCCTTGTCTCAGACGCTGCGCGCGGATCCGGTGCCCACACAGCTTGCCACGCAAGGGGCTGCGTCGCGTCCGCGCTCGCCGGCCGGGGCGCCGGATCATGCTCCACCGACAGGGACACGAGCCCGGTGAGGAGCAGCAGGCCGACGCCCGTTCTCCACTGGATCTCTCTTTCGGGCACCCCGGCCAACCGCCGGCGCGGCAGCTTCTCCCACGAAGTCTTCGTCAGGCGGCCAACTGCTGTTCGATTTCTTCCTGCCATTGACGCGCGTCCTGCCTGAGCCGTATGAGCGCCTCCTGTCCGAGCAAGGCGTCCGCCAGGGGAAACAGTTCCCGCTCCTCTCGCTCCGCGTGGCGCCGGACACGCTCCATCAACGCGTCGACCTGGGCCGTGAGGCGGTCGTCATACGCGCGGCTTTCTTTGACCCGCCTGATGTGCTCCTTGACCGCCTGATGTTCTTGCCGCAGCGCCTTCACGGTCGCCGCCGCCTTTCGGTCGCGCGGCCGTTCCGCCGCTTCTCGAACGGCCTCGTACAAGACCGCTTCCTCGACCCGGGAATGGAGTTCCAACTTGCGCAAAATCCGGTTGGCGAGAAAATAGCGGTCGTCGCCGCCAGCCGTTTGAAAGCCCTCATACTGGCTCAGCATATCCTCGTGATCGTCGCGCAGGAAGGCGAGCAGTTCCGTCTGCCGGAGATCGCGCCGGCTGGGCCGGCCGCCGTTATGCGGCTCCTCTGCGGTGGAGTGCGGTCTGCTCGGTTGGGACTCCACGCGCCGACGGCTGCTCTTCGCAGACTCCTGCTGCGGGCCGCCCTTCGGGCGGCGCCCGACCGCGTCTCTGCCCATAGCATCCCCTTTCCTGGACAGTACCGAACGGCCGAAGGAGACACCAACTGGATTCATCCCTAGTCGGCGGAATGACGGCGGTTTCCCGCCGGCGAAGCATCGCCCGCAGCGCGCCTCAGGCAAGCCGCTCGAGCAGCGCCACGGGACAATCCTGAAACACGCGGGCCAGCGGCAGGACTCGGCGCCCGCTCACGGACTCCGCTCCAATGACGTCGCCCGTCAGCACGTTTCGGTACGGGGCCAGGGATGGCCATGGCGGGACCGCCACCCAATTGTCCTCCCACAGGGCCGCTCCGATCGGAGGGTTCTTGTCGTCAGGCGTCAGCGTGGCGAGCCAGCGAGGCACCACGGCCATCACGGCGCGATCGTCGAGGGTGCGCGCAAACGCGCAGACGTGCTGCTTCTTCGCGCCGCCCGCTTCGAGGGGCAGATAGTCCCCCGCCTGAAACAGCCCCGGTTCCCGCCGCCGGTAGTGCAGCCCCGCCATGATGAGATACAGCTTCAGCAGGCCGTCCCTGGGATGCTGCGCCCATGCGCGTACCTGATCGCCGCGTTCGGGGCCGTCCAGCGCCACCACCGTCTCCAGGTCCTGGACGCACGCGGCGCGGACCCCGTAATCCACGGGACGCCGGTTGTCCGGATCCACCAGACTGAAGTTCCACAATTCGGTGCCCTGATAGAAGTCCGGAATGCCGGGCGCCGTCAGCTTCACCAGCAGCTGCGACAGACTGGTGAAGAGACCGTAGTGGGCGATGCGTTCCTGAAACGGGAGAAAGTCGTCGAAGAAGGCGTGCGATCTGGATCGGTCGAGCACCGCACGGACGAAGTCCCGCATGGCGTGCTCGTACACGGGATTGGCATTGGTCCAACTCGTGTGGACTTTTGCCTCACGGATCGCCTTTTCCATGTACCGCTCGATGCGTTCGCAGAGCACGCGATACGCCTCGTCCCCCATCGGCTGCACCGGCCAGACGCCCACCAGCGTCTGGTAGAACACGTATTCATCGTTGCGGTCCGGCAGCCGTTCGCCTTCGGCGTCCCCCCGGTGCTTGCGGTTGATCCGGCTCCATTTGCCGACGCGGGTCCGCCATTCCTGCGGCAGCTCGGAGAGCACGGCGAGCCGTGCGCGGACGTCCTCGCTGCGCTTGGTATCGTGTGTGGTGGACGCGGACAGGCTGTGCGGCCACCGCGCCTGCCGCTCCCGCATGCGCTTATGGAATTCTTCGAGGGACAGCCCGAACTGCTCGGGGTCTCCGCCGACCTCGTTGAGGGCGATGAGGCGGTTGTACCGGTAAAACGCGGTATCTTCGACGCCCTTCGCCGTCACCGGACTGGTCGTCTGCTGAAATTTCATGACGAAGCGGAGCTGTTCCTCGCGGTCCTGGGCCGTCCGCGCGTCGCTCTGTTTGAGCAGAATGGACCGGATGAAATCGAAGACTTGGCCCGCCAGGGTGGGGTTGCGGCGCTTGGCCCGGGCGACGGCCATATGAATGTAGGCCCGGTCGCGCTCGGCGACAGGGCCCGGCCCGTCCGTGGCATACGTCCGGTACACCGGAAAGCAGGCGATGATTTCACGGATGGCATGCGTCAGGCTGTTGAGGGTGAAGTCGCGCGACCGCCGGTCGCGCTCGGAGATGAGATTGAGCTGGTGCCCCAGGACGTTGATCTCGCTCGCCATGGACGCCCGCATGATGAGGCGCTTGCTGGCATAGACCACATCGGGATAGGCTTCCTCCCGGCCGATCGTGCGATGATACAGGTCGGTGAAGGCCCGCTCGTGGACGCCTTGAATGAAGAGGCCGTCGACCACGTGCATGAAGTCATACCCGGTCGTGCCGTGCACCGGCCACGCGTCGGGCAGCACTTCGTCATGGCCGAGAATCTTCTCGACGACGATGAACAGCGGACGCTCCTCGGACGCCCGGTCCACTTCCCGCCCCGCCCACGCCTGCAGTTCCGCCACATAGCGGCCCGGATCATAGAGGCCGTCCACGTGATCGATCCGCAAGCCGTTGACGGCTCCCTCGCGGACCAGCCGGAAGACGAGCTGATGCGCCTCGCGAAACACGTTGGGGTTCTCCATCCGCACCGCGGCGAGCTCGTTGATGTCGAAGAACCGGCGGTAATTGATTTCCTCCGAGGCCACCTGCCAGGAGGCCAAGCGGTAGACCTGCTCGTCCAGCAGCGAGTCCAGGAGATCGAAACTCTCCGACCGCCCGCGCTCCCCGTTGAAGATGCGGACGTTCTCGAGCACGAAGGTCCGAACCGGCTCGCTGGCCTCGGTGAGAGCCGCGAGGCGCTTCTTGATCACTTCCTTCTCCCGGTACCGTTCCTCGATGCGGGCCGGATCGCGCTCGTCCGTCCCGGGAAGATTGCGGATGGCCGTCACGATGCTCTGCAATTCCATGACGTCGCTCTCCGCCGCCGCGCCGGCCTCGGCCTGCTTGACTAGGTCCTCGAGGCGATGCGCCAGGATCCTGATCCAGGAATGCGGGGTCAGGGGAAGGTCGAACTCGAAGTAGCGGACGGACAGCTGCCCGTCCTCGTAGGCCACCGTGATGTCTTGATTCTCCAGCACGGTGCCGTATTGATCTCCAAGGATCGGGAGCAGCACCTTGTCCTGAAGCTCGCGCTTGATCGGCCGCCAGTCGATGTCGAAGGCGTCGGCATAGCGGGAGCTGGGCCCGTGTTCCAGCACGTCGCGCCACCAGGGGTTCAATGCCTTGCCGATGCCCATGTGGTTGGGCACGATGTCGAGCACGATCCCCATCCCGCGTTCATGGAGCGCGTTCACGAAGGACTGCAATTCCTCTTCCGTCCCCACTTCGGGATTCAGGCTGCTCGGATCGATGATATCGTAGCCGTGCATGCTGCCCGGCATGGCCTTCAGGAACGAGGAGGCGTAGCACTGGGTGATGCCGAGCGCGTGCAGATACGGCACGATCGCGGCGGCGCGCGCGAAGGTCAAGTCGCCGTTGAACTGAAGCCGGTAGGTGGAGAGTGGAATTCTGGGAGGCGGCATGCACGCTCCAGCGTCGCTCGGCACCGGTTCACGAAGCCCGGCGCATGCGCGCCTCCGCCGCGGCCACGGAGTCCTTCGGAATGACGACCAGACCGGATGGCGACACGTGGAATTCGTGGCGGGGCTCCGGCGAATCCGGGCCGATGTGCCGCCCCGCCGCCACGGCGGTGAACCGGTCCGCGATGACGCGCCGCAGTCGGCTGTGCGCGCCCACGTGCACGCCGTCCAGCAGCACGCATTCTTCGATGCTCGCGCCCGTCTCGATGCGCACGCCGCGGCCGATGACCGAGCGCCGGACCTCGGCGCCGACGATCTGGCAGCCTTGTCCGACCATGGCGTCGTCCAAGTGGCTGCGCACCACCGAAGCCGGCGGACCGTCGTACGTCCCGGCGAGAATCGGCCATTCGCTATTGCGAAGGTCGAAGGCGGGCTGCGCGCCCACGAGGTCCATATTCGCCCGCCAGTACGCCTCCAGCGTCCCGACGTCGCGCCAGTAACCCCGCTCTTCGTGCGCCAGCACGCCCGGCACGTCGTTGCCCAGAAAATCGTACGCCATGACGCGATGCCGCTCGATGAGCTCCGGAATGATCGTCCGCCCGAAGTCATGCGATCCGGGCCGCGACGCGTCGCGCTCGAGGAGCCGCACGAGGAGATCGGTCCTGAACAGGTAGTTGCCCATGGAAGAAAAGGCGCGTGAGCGGTCGTGCGGCATCGGCTTTGGCCGTTTGGGCTTTTCCTCGAACCCGACGACCCGCTGCGCGCGGTCGACTTCGACGATGCCGAATCCCCCGGCCTCCTCGATCGGCACTGGAAGCGCCGCCACCGTCACGTCGGCCTGGGCGTCGACGTGAAACCGGATCATCTGCGTGACGTCCATGCGGTAGATGTGGTCCGCGCCGAAGACGGCGACCATGCTCGGATTGAAATCTTCGATGAGGTTGAGATTTTGATACACGGCGTCGGCGGTGCCTTCATACCAGCCTTCGCGCGAGCGCATCTGCGGCGGCACGACGGTGATGAACTGGTTCTGCAGCCGTCCGCCGATCTGCCACGATTCCCGCAGGTGCTCGATCAGCGACTGCGACTTGTATTGCACCAGCACGTACATGGCGGTCAGGCCGGAATTGACGAAGTTGCTCAGGACAAAATCGACGATCCGGTACTGCCCGCCGAAGGGGACCGCCGGCTTGCTGCGCACGGCGGTGAGCGGCAGCAGCCGTTCCCCCTTGCCGCCCGCCATGATCATGCCGAGCACGCGCATGAATGACCCCCGCGGTCAGGCAGGCCGGCGGGTTACGCAATCCCGCGAATTATCAGGCATCTTGACCATTGGGCGACCATAGCAAAGCGCTCCGGGGCGGCTAACTCGGCAGAGCCCTTGACCAGCCGCCCCGGAGCCCCGAGCCCCGCCGAGCGCCTTGGGGTTTCCCCTAGTGGGCAATGACCCGCCCGTCCGCGAGGATGGAGCCACACGGCGCGAGGACCGGCATGCCTGTCTGGCTCATCGGCGGAGTACTGATCGCCCTTCTGTCCGGCGCGGCTCACGGCGCCGACAACGGCAGTCCCACCGAGCGATCGGAACGGCCCCCGAAGGAGGCGCCGCCCCCGGAATCCAAAGCCAGCCCCAAGCCCGAGCCGAAGAAAAAGAGCGACGAAGACGCGAAGCAGGCAGAAACGAAGCCGAAGGCGGAGGAGAAAGCACCCAAGACCGAGGAGGAACCGGGCAAGAAGGTCGTCACCTCCGTCCCGATCACGGTGAAGCTGGCGCTCATGGAGGATCCCGCGCTCTTCCCCTTTGAAATTGAGGTGGAGATGGACGGCCACAAAGCCGTGCTGTCGGGCACGGTGTCCTCGGAGGAGGAAAAAGCTAAGGCCGCCGACATCGCCCGCAAAGTCGAGGGTGTAGAGGGGGTGGTCAATAAACTCTCGGTGTCGCAGGCCGTCCGGACGTCCTGGGAGAAACGGCGGGACGAGCTGATCGCGTACCTCGTGAAGGAACGCCTCAACAAGAGTGAAACGCTCAAGGCCGTCGGGTTCGACGCCAAAGTCGAGAACGGCGTGGTGACCCTCAGCGGAAAAACCCGCTTCCAAGTTATCGCGCTGGAGGCCGCGGAGGCCGCGCGCCAGGTGCCCGGCGTCCGGGCCGTCAACACCGCCCCTGTGCAGATCACCGCCAAAGATTGATTGGTGCGCGGAAGGAGGTCACGGTTACGAGGGCCGCGCGACCGGGAACAGCGACACGGAGCAGGCTCGAATCGCGGCGGCGGTGGCTGTTGAACGCCGACTTCGCCCTCATTTGGTGGGGGCAGGTCGTCTCCCAAATCGGCGACGGCGTGTCCAAGTTGGCGCTGCTGTGGTTCGTGTATTCCGTGACCGGGTCGCCGCTGAAGACGAGCGTGATCGGACTTCTGCAGACCCTGCCCGCCATCGTGCTGGCGCCCTTCATCGGGGTGGCGGTCGATCGGCTGCCGAAGAAGGCCTTGCTGATCGTCTCCGACCTCGTGCGGGCCGTCGTCCTCGGTCTGATTCCCTGCTGGATGGCGACCGACTCCTTCACCGTCTCACATCTCTATGTGCTCGTCACGGTGCACGCCGTGGCGACCGCCGTGTTCGGACCGGCACTCACCGCGTCCATTCCCTTGCTGGTGTCGCAGAGCCAATACACGTCCGCCAACGCCTTGCTGCAAAGCACGACCAGCCTGGGGATCATTCTCGGTCCCGCCCTGAGCGGACTGGGGATCGCGGCCCTGAGTTCCCAGGAAGTGTTGTGCCTGAATGCGGCCACCTACATCGTCGCCGCTGCCTGCTTCGTCCCGATCCGCTTCGTCCGTCCCACGCTCCATCTCGTCAAGCAGCCTCCCGTCGCCTCCATGCTCCATGACCTGGCCGCAGGATTCCGGTACGTGATGACGGGACAGCCGATCTTCCTCCTGCTGACCGCAACGGCGGCGCTGTACACGCTCGCCACCAGCGCCTTCACGACGCTGTTCCCCGTCTTTAGCCGACGGCTGCTTGACCTGGGGCCTGTGGAAGTCGGCTATCTCTGGTCCACGCTCGGGATGGGCCTCCTGGCGACGTCGATCGCGCTGACCGTCATCAGCGCCTGGAGCGTCAAGCGGCGGGCCGCGATGATCGTCTTCTCCAGCGCGGTCAGCGGCGCGGCCCTCATGGCCATCGTCACGACCAAGCATATGGCCGTCGCCGCCCTGCTGCTCGGCCTGCTGGGCGCCGGCATCGGCGTGTTGACGCCCGTCGCCTGGGGAATCCTGCAGGAGCTGACTCCCCCGCATTTGCTCGGCCGCGCCATCGCCTTCTACACCATGGGCGCGATGACGGCCGCCATGGGCGGCATTTCGTTTTTTGGATGGATGACCGGCCAATTCGGGGAAGCGGCGGCGGTCCTGACGATCGGGGTGATCATGTGGTTCACCGCCGTGACCGCGGGCCGGCTCGTGGCGCGGCTTCCCTGGGATGCGCTTCGCCCGGTGCCGTAAAAATTGAACGACCGTGGGATATAGACGACGGGACCTGCAGGCGTGGAGAACTAGCGGGCTCCCCAGCGGAGGTCAGGAGCACGGACATGAGAAGATTCCAATGTCCGGACAGGTTGTCCGCGCGCGAAGAAACCTTCGCTTGAACGAGCCGTTCCGCGGCGCACAGGACGTCCGCTTTTCCGGCTGCATCGCGGGCGCTGCCGGCAGCGCACAAGGCAAGCTCTGTGCATTGGTATCGGCGCACGAACCCAGGAGAACTCTAGCGATGTCCAGTCCGATACCGGTGATCGACCGTGACCTCCAACCCTCGCCCCCGGGCCAACCCGCGCCGGGATGGGAACTCCTGAAGACGCGCGATTTCGGCTGGCTCTTTTGGGGTCAGCTGACGTCCCAAATCGGCGACAGCTTGAACCGCGTCGCGCTGCTCTGGTTCGTCTATCAACTGACGGGCTCCGCGCTGAAGATGGTGGTGATCGGCCTGCTGCAGACCGTCCCTCCGCTGGTGCTGTGCCCCTTCATCGGCGTGTACCTCGACCGCAGCAACAAGAAGAGGGTCATGCTGCTGGTGGACGGGATCCGCACCGTCCTCGTGCTGCTGATTCCGCTGCTCTACGCCATCGACGAACTGACCCTGGAGCGGCTGTACGCCTCCGTGTTCTTGTTGGCGCTGGCCTCCACCTTCTTTGGGCCCGCCCTCTCGTCGGCGGTCCCGCAGATCGTCCGGCGGGACCAGTTGACCGCCGCGAACGCGTTGCTTCAAACGACGACGAACGTCGGCATTCTGGTCGGACCGCTGGTGAGCGGCCTCGGGATCGCCCTGATCGGCTCGCAGAACGTGCTCTATGTGGACGCCGCCACGTTTTTCGTCTCCGCCCTGTGCCTGCTGCCGGTCCGGATCCGGCCCGTCGATCTGGCGCAGGAGCAGGCCCGCCCCGTCTGGTATGAAGAGCTCCTCACGGGCCTGCGGTTCGTCTTCGTGGAGCAGCCGACCATCCTCAATCTCATGGTCGCCGCGGCCCTGTACAGCCTGGCCGCCAGCGCCTTTGCCTTCATGCTCCCCGTGTTCGCGGAGCAGAACTTGAGCGCCGGCGCCATGGAGGTGGGCGTGCTATGGTCCGCGCTGGGAGCCGGCATGCTGGCGGCGACCACGTGGCTGGCGTCGTTGGCTCAGGGTGATTTGGCGGGGCGGTTTACGCTGATCTTCCGCTCCATGATCGTGGGGGGATTCGCGATGTGCGGTTTGAGCCTGCTGACGGCGCCGCTCGTCGCAGGAGCGCTGATCCTCGTGATCGGCGGCAGCACCGCGATTTTCATGCCGATCGTTTTCGGCGTCTTGCAGGAAGTGACGCCGGAGCATCTGCTGGGACGGGTGTTTACCACGTTCAGCACCGGCTCCATGGCCTCGGCGATGGCCGGGATGGCGGGATTCGGGTGGGCCGCCGATAACATGGGCCCACATGTCAGCCTGCTGGGCATCGGCGTGGTGCTCCTCGGCACCGCGGGCGTCGCCGCGTTCTCGAGCCGAAGCTTTCTCCGGCTCCGTCAGCAGGCGCCCGCCTGCCAATAGCGGACGTCGGCCAGGAACGTTACGCCGCTTCCTGCAATGCCTCGCCCCGAACCCGCCGGTCCACGGCTTTCCAATCGATGTTCGCGAAGAAGGCGTCGATGTACTCGCCGCGCTTCGCGGGGGGATAGTCGAGCAGGAAGGCATGCTCCCAGACGTCCATCACGAGAATTGGCACCCATCCCGCCACGTTCCCATGCTCATGCAGCGTGGTCCACTGGTTGGTCAGGCGCCCGCTTCCGGGATGCTGCCAGCAAATGGCCCACCCCACGCCGCGCATCTTGCCGACGCTGACGAATTCCGTCTTCCACCGGTCGTACGAGCCAAAGCTCTGCTCGGCCGCCCGCACAAAGGCGGAGTCGCTCGGCGGATTGGGAGTGGCTTCCCGGGTCAGATTGCCGAAATAGTACTCATGAAGGACCATGCCGTTGTATTCGAATCCCAACCGGCGGGTCAGTTCGGAGTACGCCGGCATTTCCTCCTGGTCCACCCGACCATCCTTGAGGAACTCGCTGATTTCGTTCGTCAAGGCGTTGGCCGCCTTGACGTACCCTTCATAGAGGGTAATGTGCATGTCGATCGTGCGGTCCGAAATGCCCTGCAGGCCGTGAAGATTGAATGACTGGACGCGGTACGGACGGTCGCGGTTCATCGTGCTCCTTTCTCATCCGAGCCCGCCGGCGGGCTGCACTTCCAGGACCTTGACGTCGATAATGACGTGCTTGCCTGCCAGCGGATGATTGAAATCGATCTGGGCGTCGGGCCCCGACATGTCGACGACGACGAAGGGCACCCCTTCATCGGTCGTGAGCACCGAGCCTGGCTTCGCGTCGGACGGAAGCCGGTCTTTGGCGATGGTGGCTCTCTTGGATTCGTCGTAGGGACCGAACGCTTCGTCGCTCGTCAGATCCACGCGCTTTTCCTGGCCCGGTTTCATGCCGTTCAAGGCCTTCTCGAGATTCGGCAGCATTTGCTGATGCCCCGGCACATATTGGCTCACGTTCTTGGGAATGACGATCCGGGACTCGGGCACGGTGATGGTGTATTCGATCAGCACCGTGGCGCCCTCTGCAATCGGGGTATCGGGGCCCGCCTGCACCAGCAACGGGAGCCCGGCCAGTCCTCCGATGAAAGTCGCCATCGCCGTGACAATCATGATCTGTTTCATACGCTCTCCTTTCAGAACCGTGTCCCCATCATGAGGAGCGTCCGGGGCTCGACGGTCGGCTGGCCCGGTGATCATGGCGTCTATCCATTCCTGCTTCAATGCGGGGCAATGCGCTCGGGCTCTGGCGCCGATTCCTCGCCTTCGCTTGATTTGGCGACTTGGCTCGGCACGTGACTTTGCCGCCACTTCGCGTATTGCTCGGGCCGCAGCACGTCGCCCGCCTCCCGCAAGGCACGGACGCCCGCCATCCGAAGTTTGCTGTGCTCTTGATCCGCCTTTTGGATTGCGCTCTCCACGGCGGAGAGCGAACTGTGCCGATCATGGATCAGCTTGAGCGCCTCCATCTCCGATTGCTGGTAGGCGGCTTCCCTGCTGGTCTTGCTCTGCGCATACCGCTCTTGAATGGCCTTGATCTTCTCCGTCTGCTCGGGCGTCAAGCTCAGTTCTTTCTCCTGCCTGAGCAGGTTGGCAATTGAATGAGCCGCGAAATCGTGGTCGGGCCGGTCGCTGTACCGAGCCGCCGCATCGAGCAAGCGCTGCATCTGCTGCTCGCCCGGCGTCTCAGCGGCGGCGGCCGGGATGGACTGAGCCGGGCCCGTCATGGCCAGCCCAGCCCAAGCCAAGGCGGCCACCGTCCTGGTGATTCCGGGTGTCCGTCTGAGAGTCGACAACGTCATAGGAATTCCTCCTGCTGGTGGCGTGTTGACGGATGCCATAGGCAGGACGCAGCAAGCCATATGCCGCGCCGTGATGGAGGCATTGAGGGACGGCGGGCGACTGCGCAGGGTCAAGATGGAGAGGATGGAGGACCACCTTCGCCGCGATCATGTCGGCATTCTGTCCGCTGAAAGACAACTTGTCTTCCGCGTGCCGAATGGTCCGTCGCTTGCACCTTTCCGCGGAATAAAACGAAAGGAGGTGTCGCATGACCACCATGAAGTTCGCCCGTTGGATCGGTTATCTCTTCCTGCTCGTCGGAGCCGTAGGATTCATTCCGGCGTTCGTGGCGCCTGGGGCCGAAGAGCGGCCCGCCCTCACGGTGCAGACCGGATTCGGCTATCTCTTCGGCCTCTTCGCCGTGAACGTGCTCCACAACCTGGTGCACATCGGCGTCGGCATCTGGGGCATCGTGTCATCGCGCAGCACGCTGGACGCCCTGCGCTTTGCGCGAGGGCTCGCGGTGTTCTACGGCATCCTCACCGTCATGGGATTGATCCCCGGACTGAACACCACGTTGGGGTTGATCCCGCTCTTCGGCCATGACGTCTGGCTGCATGCCCTCACGGCGGCGGCGGCCGCTTACTTCGGCTACTATTGGACGGATGCCGCGGTGGAAGTGGAGCGCCCCGAGCGTCGCCGGGCCGCATGACGGGGGCACGTCAGGCCGCAGCCTGGCGCGCCGTGGCAAAGGTATAGGTCTGGCCGTGGGTGAGATAGTGGACCCGGTCCTCAAACCCCGCGGCCTCCACCGCCCGGCTGAAGTCCGACAGCGGAGAGGTGAAGACGTCGTAGTCGTTGAAATGGATCGGAATCGCTTGGCGGGGTTGCACCAGTCTCAGCATGTCCACGCCCTGCGCCGCATCCATCGTCAGCAGCAGGCCGAGCACTTTCGTGCCACCCAGGTGCAGCAACGCCAAATCGATGTCCGGGTAGCGGCGGGGAATTTCGCGGAGATCATCGTAGACCAGCGTGTCGCCGGTGATGTAAAGCCGGAACGGCCGCGCCTGGGGGGCGTGGAACTCCACGAGACTTCCCATCACTGGGGGGAGGAAGACGTGCGCAATGGCCGGGCCATGACGTCCGGGGAGCGCGGTGATCCGCAGCCGCAGGTCGCCTTTTTCCACCACCATGCTGGACCAGGTGTCCAGCGGCTTGCTCTGCCGAAATCCTTTCAGCCGCAACACCTCGGCTGCAGCTCGCGTGGTGACGATGGGAACGGCCTTGTCGAGCCCCCGCTCAGCCTCCTGATCAAAATGGTCCCCGTGATAATGCGAGAGCACGATCACATCGAGCGGCGGGAGGTCCTCGATGCGCATGGCCGGATCGGTCAGCCGGGTGCTGTGCATGCCGTATCCGATGGAGACCCGCTCGTGGCGATGGATGAACGTCGGATCGGTGAGGAGGGTCAGGCCGCCGAAGCGGATCAGGACCGTGGCATTGCCGATGAACTGAATGGACCCGCTGTCCACGGAGGCCTGGCGCTCCCCGGACGGAAGGATCAAGAGGGTTTCGGTGTTCATGACGCTTTGTCTCAGGCCACGCGCTTCCACCTCTCGGCGTGTTCGTTGCCTTCGTCTCGCCGACCTGAGCTCGGCGGGACTGCCGCCCGCAGCGGGGCCGCGATGTCGGCAAGTTCCCGGTTCACGAGCGCGCGAAGAAGCAAGGCAAGGCCCGCGATCGCGACCACGCCGCGGGCCAGGCTTCTCCTGCGGAATGCGGCACCCACCGCCGTGGCGCCGGCGGCAGCGGCCGCTGCACGGCCGGCCGGCGACCAGTGCCGTTGAAACAGTTCAAACCGCGGCCCGACCCGCGGCGACCCGCCCTGTAGTGCGGGGACGCCGCTGGGGTCCTCGTGCAGCGCCAGCCGGTTTTCGATGTGGGTGACGCCCCGGACGCCCCGCACGGCGGCCAGGACGCCTGGGGCTTCCTTGCTTAACACCGGTCCGCCGATCGTTGCGACACCGTTGCGGACCTCCACGTCGATCGCGGAGGGGTGCCGCGTCACGAAACCCAGCACCGCCCGGATGCGTTCGGCCACCACCGTGTCGTCCACCGGACCTTCAGGCACCACCCAGGAACGGACTTCAGCCGCCATCCCTTGGGCCCGGTTGCGCAGATCACGCGTGGTGGCCCCCGCCGCTTCACGGGCCTTCCGCCGCCACCGAACCGTCTTGTCCGCGGCCAGGGCGCGGCGCCGGCGCCCCCGGTCGGGGTCAAGGAAATACATGAGCCCGGCTCCTAGGCCGGCTCCAGCAAGCATTGACCATCCGTTCGCCATGCCACACTCCTCTTCCTGGCACGGTGGCGCTCCGGCACTCGGGAGCTAATGCTTCGGTGAAAGATGCGCCTGGAGGATGCCGGAGTTCTGAATCTCGGGATTGTTCTTCCCGAGCTCCTTGGCCGCCTTGAAATGTTCGATCGCGGCTTTGTGTTCTCCGGCCTTGTCCAGGGCCAAGGCGAGATTGAAGTGCGCCTCGGCGCTGTTGCGGTCCGCATCCAAGGCCTGCTGGAAATGCTTTTTCGCGACATCCCAGTGCCCCTGGTTGTAGTGGGCGATGCCTTCCTTGATGGGGATCTCCGCCTTCGACCCAGCGGGAGCCGCAATGGCCGGCTCCGTCTTGTTCATGTCCGCCCACGCCACCGTCGCGGCGAGCAGCCCGAACACCGCCATCGTTCCGCCCACACTCATCGTGCGCTTCGTCATGGTTCTCCCTCCTTGGTATATACAGTTTCGCTATGCCGCGCGCCGCAACAGGCGCGCCACGTCGTCTTCATTGGTATATCGACGGTCGTTCAAAAAGAACGTGGGCGTGCCCACCACCCCGAGCCGCCGGCCGCTGTCCAGGTCCCGTTGAACGCGCGCGGCATAGACGCGTGTGGACACTTCGTCTCGAATGCGGTTCACGTCCAGCCCGATCTTGCCGGCATAGGTGTACAGATCGCCCAGGTCCAGCGTTTCTTGATAGGTGAATAGGAAATCATGGATCGCCCAAAACCGCCCTTGCGCGGCCGCGGCTTCCGCAAACTCAGCCGCCTGCTCGGCAAAGGGATGTTTGTGCACCAGCGGGAAGTGCCGGAAGACGTACCGCAATCGCTCGCCGTAGCGGGACAGCAGCCGCGAGGTGACCTGCTGCCCGCGAGCGCAGTACGGGCATTCGAAGTCGCAATAGGCGACGATCGTGACCGGGGCGTCCACTCCTCCCATGACATGATCGTCAGGCTCGACGTGGAGCAGCCGGCGATCCACCCGCTCGGGCAGCGCCAGGCCGGCCGAAGTATCGGCGCTGCGCTTGATCATTCCGCCGCCGAAAGCAACGCGCGTTCGACGCGCTCGTCGCCGGGGATGCGCAGCTCATGCCGGTCTCCCTCGAGTGCGGTCCCGCGCACCCGCATCCCGTGGTGATACACGAGATGACCGCCGTACCAAGCCGACGCAAACAACCCTGCATTGCCGATCAACGACAACAACACGGGCAGCGCGCCGGGAGAGCGCCGCTTGCGGCGCATCAACAGGTTGAGACCCGTCAGCGCCAGGAGGCCGACGTTCATCAGGCCGTGCACCGTGCCCAGCTTCTTGGCCGGGTTGTCGCCGGGGATCGTGGCGTAGTCGGCCGCGCCGGCAGCGCCTGCTGCGAGCCCTCCGACCAGCCCGCCCATCATCGTGTAATAGGCGGCATCGGCGTAGGAGTGATCGCCCGTCCCGATGTGCAGGCCGTCCAGCACGAGACTGAACGGCAGCAGCCCCGCCGGCATGACGATCAGCTGCGGATGAAGCGGATGTCCCGCGAAGGTCGCTTGCGGCATCTCAAGACTCCGTGTGTATCGTGAGGTGGCTTGTCTGGTTTCGTTGATTGTCGCACTAGACAGATCGAACACACCGCCGACCAACTACACCGCGCTCAGCGGTACACGCCGGCCTCCATGCTTTCCTTGAACCGCTGCAGATCCTGGGCGATCATGTGGTCAGGATCCTCCCCCAGCAGCTTGGCGACGGTGGCCCCCAGCCGGCCGGCCGGCGGCGCATACTGCAGCGTGACAGTCACTTTTGTCCGCGTCCCGTCCCCCGTCGGCTCGAACTCCACCGAGCCCGTGTTGTCGACATCCGCGCCGTGGAGGGACCGCCATCCGATGCGCGCATTCTCGATATCGTTGATGACCTCCGCATCCCATTCGACCGGCGGTCCCCCGGGGATCGTGCGCACCTTCCAGTGGGACAGGCGGTCATTGATCACGTGCACCGACTCCAGGTGGCTCATCACTTTAGGGAGATTGTCAAATGAACGCCAAAACCGGTAGAGCTCCGCTGGAGGACGGTTGATCTCGATGGACCGCCGGATCTTGGTGGCGCGCGCGGTTTCCACTTTTCTCCGCCCCAACAGGTTCGTCGAGTGCTCGCCCGTGCGGGTGTTCATCCCCAGCGCGTCAAACCCCGCGCAGTACCCGCTGATGCCGCGATGCAGCAGCCCGGCGCCCAACATGGACAGCCCGGCTCCGGCCCACGTCCGTTTCCTCAGGCCTCCCAATAGGAGGCCCGCGCCGAGCACCACGGACGCCATCCGTTCCATGTCGCCGACGTTCTCCGAAGAGGAGTGCGCCGAAGAGGCTTGCTCTTCGGACCATCCCATATCCTGCGTATTCGTGTGATAGCGCTCTTTCCCTGACAGTGTCAGTGCCATCATGCCTCCGTCATGCGCATCCGAACTCCGAACGCGCCGTAGGTGTGTTGTGTTCAGCTGGTGTGCAAAAGACGGACCGGTTGGTCATCACGCCTGAGCCCTTCCGAGCGGACCACCTCCTCGGACAAAACGAGCCCGTCCGCCGCTCCTCTCCGCCGATCGAGTGGACAACCTGTCTGAAGCCGGACAGCCATTCCTCTCGAGGCGGGCGTCGGGCGCCACGGGGTTCACCCAGTGTCCTGCGCACCGAATGCGTCCGTAGAACGGACATGGAGGCCCCGAGAATGGAAGAGACGGCTCTGCTCATCCGGCATTACCTGCTGTATCTCATCCTGCCGCTGTGGATCGCGGCGGGACTGGGCGACTACCTGATGCATCGGCGGACCCGCATCGAGCACACGAGCGGCACGAAGGAATCGGTGCTGCACCTGATGCAACTGGGCGAGATCGGAGTGCCCGTCCTCTTCGCGCTCCTGTTCGAGGTGAACGCGTTGCTGCTGCTCGTCATGCTGGTCGCCCTGGCGGCGCACGAGGCCACGGCGCTATGGGACCTTGCGTATGCGACGGGTTTGCGGGAGATCCGCCCGCTGGAGCAGCACCTCCACAGCTTCATGGAAGTCCTGCCGCTGATGGCCGTGTCATTCGTCTCGATCCTGCACTGGGATGAATTTCGGTCGTTGTTCGGCGTCGGCCCTGTGTCGGCGCGGTGGAGCCTGACGCTCAAACCCGCCCCCTTGCCTGCGGGATATCTCGTGTCCCTCTTGGCGGCGGTGGGGCTCTTGATCGTCCTCCCCTACGGCGAGGAACTGTGGCGCTGTGTGCGCGCCGGCCGCCGGAGCCGATCCGTGGAGCGTGCGAGACGGTCCCTGGCCGCCTGATACCGGCGCACTCCTTGCAGTACCGTTCAACGGACACGTCTCAACAATAACCCGGGGTGCACATCCGCACCCAGCGACAACCCCATCACCCGTCGGAGGGAGGAATAATCATGCGCCAATTCATCATCATCGCGGCCATCGCCGGCACCGTCATGTCGGGATGCGCCGCCGCACAGCGCGCCATGCCAGGCAGCATGTCCAACGCGGCAGTCATCGGGACGTTCAATTCGGTCGACCTCACCGAGATCGACGCGGCGCGGCTGGCCAAGGACAAGGGCTCGTCGCCGGCGGTCCGCGAGTTCGCCGACCGCATGATTCGTGAGCACACCACCATGCTCCAAAACCGGCAGCAGCTGGCCAAGCAGCTCAACATCCAACCCGAGACGCCGTCGCTCGCCACGTCGATGAAGAGCACTCACGACGAGACCATGGAGCGGTTGCGCACGAAATCAGGGTCCGACTTCGACCGCGCCTACCTGGAATACCAGGTGAAGATGCACGAGCAGGCCGTCAAGCTGGCTCAAGACACGGGCGAGTCGTCGGACAACGCGCGCCTGAAGCAGCATCTCATGGAGGCGCGCCCCGACCTGCAGAGCCACCTTGCCGCGGCGAAGAGCGTGCAGCGGCAAATTCTGGCCAAAGAGCAGTGAGGGCATGACCCTAAGGCGGACGAGCCGCGCTCGCAGGCTCGTCCGCCGCGCTACACCGTCAGCGCCTGGCGCCGCGCCATCCACCGCCAGGCGGAATCCAGGATGTCATCCAGCCGTGGGCGCCGAGGCATCCATCCCAGCTCCTTCTTGATCCGGTCGGACGAGGCGATGCGCACGGCCGGATCGCCGGGCCGGCGCGGCGCGATGGCGGTGGGAATGGTGCGGCCCGTGACGAGTTGCGCCGTGTCGACCACGTCTTTCACGCTGTACCCCCCGACGCCGCCGACGTTGTACGTCCGGCCCGGCCAGCCGGTTTCCAGCGCGCGCAGGGCCAGCACGTGTGCCTCCGCGAGATCCTCCACGTGCAGGTAATCCCGCACGCAGGTGCCGTCCTTGGTCGGATAATCGTCGCCAAACACCGGCAGGACCGGTGCATGCCCCGCCGCCACGTTGAGCACCCGCGGGATCAAATGCGTTTCCGGCTCATGCCGCTCGCCGTTCGCGGCGCTGGATCCCGCGGCATTGAAATAGCGGAGAGAGACCGAGCGGAACCCGTAGGCGTCGCCGTACCACTGCAGGGCGCGTTCAAAAGCCAGTTTCGTATCCCCATAGGGATTGGCGGGCTTGAGCGGATGGTCCTCTTCAACCGGCTGATCGGTCGTCTCGGCGTAGACCGCGGCAGTAGACGCAAAGATCAGGCGGTGCACCCCACACAGGCGCATCATATCGAGCAGGGAGAGCCCGGCCTGAAGGTTGCTGCGGTAATACTTGGACGGATCCCGCATCGATTCTTCGACCAGCGAATCGGCCGCGAGATGCACGACGGCCTCGATGCCGCCCGTTTCCAAGACGTCCCGCAGGGCGCGCGAATCGAGCAGGTCAGCCTCGACGAAACTCGCCGGGGGGATGACCGCGTCCTGATGCCCGCCGGAGAGGTTGTCGTACACCGTCACCGCATGCCCGTCCCGCAGGAGCGCCTCGGTGACGATGCTCCCGATATAGCCGGCGCCGCCGGTCACCAGGACATGCATGCCGCGTCCGTGCTCCCGGGACTGGAGCGGATCAAGAGGCCCCCGCCTCGCTCAGACAGATCCGTTCCATCCACTGGCGCAAGGCGGCGAGGTGCTGGTCTTCCTCGGCCAATGCCTGGCGGAACCGAGCGGCCAGGTCCTGCTGCCCCATTTGCGCCGCGAGCTTGATCAGCAGCTGCCAGCCGTCGTTGTCCGCCAGTTCCGCCACATGGATGGCGTGCAGGCTTTGCGCGACGGTCGTTCGGGGATCGGTGATGACTTGCATCAGGCCGATGGACGCGACGGCGTTGACGTCGGCCATCGGCGTCACGCAGGTCGGATCGGCGCCCAGTTGCCGGAGCGCGTCCCAGCACACGCCGATATGAGCCGCCTCCTCCGCGCGAAACCGCTGCAGGTCCTCGAAGGGGAGGAATTGGACTTCGTCCTTCCGGACCTGGCATTTGCCGAGCAGGCCGTCGTACAGGCGGGTGCCGGTCCGTTCGAATGCGAGCCGCGCGCCCAGCTTGTCGATCAGCACTTCCGCATGGCGCCCCATCAGTTTCTGCATCCCGGCCTTGGCCGCGCCCTTCAAGGTGGCGGGCACCGGCACCGTCCCGATTGGCTCCACCTCCCTCGCGTAGGGGGCGCGATACTCCACCAGGGTCTCCTGAGCGCCGTGGGAGCTGGGAGGAAACTCCTGCCCCGCGCGCGTCATCTCCTGCACCGACTCCTGCCCGGCCATATCGATTCCCGTTCGGTTCATGCCCATGGAAGTGGATGGTTTCATGCTGCCTCCTTAAGACCGCGCGCGGTGGTCAATTCGCCGCCCGGCGCCCACAGCCATCCGGCCGCGGCGATCTGCGACGGCGATCCGTCCTGGTTCATCTCCCGTCGATACTCCAGCGAGCGTTGCGGCTCCTGCGTCCGGTCCACGAAGCGCGACCCGTCGGCGCGGAGATTCACTTCGTCGCGGAGGACCTGCCGGACGTACTCCCGGTTGCTCTTGTAGGCGATCGGCTCCGGAAGCGCGGCGGGCAAAAATTCGGCGGGGTCTCGCCGCTCGATCTCCTTGCAGACCTCCATGGCGTACTGCAGATGCCCCAGCTCGTAATCCAGGAACCGCTCCCAGATGGGCTTGATCCGGGGATGCTCCTCCTGGGTGACGCAGCTGTAGTAGTTGTAGACCTCGTTGGCTTCGTGCAGGAGCCATTTTTCGATCCAGCTTTCCGTCGGATCGATGATCGACTCATACTGCGTGACGTGCTGCTCCTCGATCGACGCGATTTCGGCGTAGAGCTGCCGCGCCAGTGGATCGGCGAACCACGGGCCGTAGTGCATGTAGTAATCGTGCGTCTGGTGCTCCCCCGCCATGATCGTGTACGCGTGGAGCTTCGTCAGCGGCTGGGCGGTCTTCTTGTCGTAGTGCTCGCGGAGGTCGTCGAGCGGATCCCGATGCTCGTCCACCGTGGGGCGGCCCGGCACGATATCCGTATAACCCTGCGTGATGGTGTTGGCGTCGATGCCTTGGAGCCGATCGAGCAGCGCCGCGTAGCGGTAGAGATGGTCGAAGTCCTCCAGCAGCCCGAACCGCAGGACCTGCGCGATGTATGGATCGGGCTCGACCCTGGCCAGGGACGCCGTCACCTCGATCGCGACCTGCTCGTAGCCGATCGTGGTCTCGAGCGGGGATTGATCCGCCGGCAGCAGCCAGTTCACGAGCGTCTGTTGGTGCTGCTCCTTCCGGCGGACGCGCGCCAGCGCGGGCTGCAGCGTCTTGTTCATCCGGGCGCAGGAGTGGCTGAACCGGATGGTCTCGGACTCGATGCCGTTCATCAGGATGATGCGCACCCGCGTGAACGCGTCGACGTTCATCTTGCTGATCGGCTGCTGCACGAGGTCTTTCCAGGTGAAGATCTGCCGATCGATCGGCGTGCCTTTGTCGGTGAACAGATTGACAGCCATGGGGTCTCCTCGCTTTTTGGTTTGCTTCGTTTGTTTGGTTTGTGTGGTGTCTCTTGTCCAGTGACTCACGTTGGTCGGGTTGGTTGCTGGCGTACTCAACCAACAACACCAAACACACCATCAACCAGACACACCGTTTTCAGACCGCGGTCGCCGCCCCGGACTGCAGCGTGCGGACGTCGACCACCCGCTGGGTCGCCCCCGTGCGGCAATTGTCACAGCGCCCGCAGTCCTCCGGCAGCTCCTGCCCGAAATACCGCGTCAGAAACCGCGGGCGGCACTCGGTCGTTTGCCCGTATTTCATCATCATGGCGAGCCGCTCGCGGTCGGACTGATGGCGGCCCTCGTACTCGGACAGATAGCGCCCCATCTCATCTTCGTCGGCAAACCGACGGATGAGCCTCACGCGGGAGGCCCGATCGACGATGCCGCTGGACTCCAGCAGCGCGACGACCACCTTCACTTTGTTCTGCGCGAGCGCCGCCGCGGCCGCGAGGTCTTTCACCGTCATCCCGTCGGGGGGCCCGCCCGACTCGCCGGCATGGATGAGCGCGCGGTAGATAGAGACGCAGTCCTCGCGGCGCGGATATTTTCCGCCGAGAAAATAGGATTGCACCCGCCGGTCCTCGAGCCGGTAGAGCAGGATGGCCCAGGCGGGCCTTCCATCGCGTCCGGCACGGCCGGTTTCTTGGACGTAGCTCTCCAGCGAGTCGGGCAGCGAGTAGTGGATCACCATGCGGAGGTTCGGCTTGTCGATGCCGAGCCCGAACGCCTTCGTCGCCACGACGAACCGCAGCCGGTCCTCCATGAAGTCGTCCTGGGTGCGATGCCGCTCTTTGGCGCCCATCCGGCCGTGATACAGCCCCGCCGCCACGCCGGCGGCTTTCATCCTCCCGTGCAGGGCCACGGCGTCGCGCACGGTCGCGGCATACACGACCGCTGGTCCGTCCCGGGGGCCCTGGTCGAGCAGCTCGACCACGCGCGCGTCCTTGTCCGCCTCGTTCACCGTGCGCCGGACCTCGTAGATGAGGTTCTCCCGATGGCTTCCCGCGTTGACGACCACCGCGTCCGGAATGTCGAGTTGCCGCACAATGTCGACCGCGACGGCCGGCGTCGCGGTGGCCGTCAGCGCCAGCACGGGCGGCCGTCCCACCGTCCGCGCGGCGCGCCGGATGGCGAGGTAGGCGGGCCGAAAGTCGTGACCCCACTGCGACACGCAGTGCGCCTCATCGACCACGAGCAGCGACACGCCGGTCCGCCGCAGCATGGCGAGACATTCGTCCTGCTCCAGACGCTCCGGCGTCACGTAGATGAGCTCCGGATCCCCTTCCCATATGTCTTCGACGGTCTCCTGTTCGTCCCGGGTCGAGAGCGTGCTGTCAAGCTTCGCCACCGGGATGGCGCGGTCTTCGAGC
>JBDZVU010000152.1:0-3816 GCA_040255845.1 Nitrospiraceae bacterium
ATGACTTCTGCGCGTCCGACGGCCGCAGTTATCTGTATGTGTTGTTCTATAAGACAGGGACGGCATCGACGATTCCGGTCGTGGGGACCACGACGGCCGGCGCCAATACCAATGTACAAACCAAGGTGGATCTCAGCATCGGGTTGGCGTCGGCGGGAACCATGCATCTCGGAGAGACAGCCACTTTCAACGTGCAGGCGAGCACCGGCGCCGCCGTTCAGACCGATACCACGTTGCCGGGCAACTATAGCCGGTTTATCAGTTGGGTCCACCAGCGAGATTGATCCCATCCGAAACGGCGAAGCAGCCATCCTGGTTGCTTCGCCGTATGCCGGTTCGCAGCATGGCGCGATACCATTGGTCCAAGGCGCTCCTGATCGTCTGTCTGGTACAGGGTTGTACCGGCAACAACGCCGATGCCCCGAGGAGCGACAGCGCGGCCGCCTCAGGGAATCGTCCTCCAGTCATCACCTCCGCCACCATTCTGAACGCTCCTCTCTCGCTTGACTCCCCCGTTGCAGTAGAAGTCCATGCCGAAGATCCGGAACGGGAGGCGGTGCGTCTAGAGTATCAATGGTTTGCGGATGGCAACCCGCTGGCTGGCCAGACCTCGCCGACGCTGGTGCCTGATCAGTTGCGGCGGGGCCAAATGATCAGCGTCGAAATCACCCCGATGGACGGCCAGCAGAAGGGGGCCGTGTATCGTACTGCGGCCGTGCCTGTCGGGAACACGGCACCGCGGGTCACCGCGGTCGTGCTCGATCCGTCCTTCTCTCGACCAGGACAAGTGGTTGAAGCCCGAGTGGAGGCCAGCGATCCCGATCATGATCGGACCGACCTCCACTTCGCCTGGTACAGAAACGGGAATTTGTGGAGAGAGGGCGAAGAGCAAGTACTCGATACGGCGGCATTGGCCGCCGGCGATCAGATTGTCGTGGAGGTGACGCCTCGAGATGACGCAGCATCAGGTCGTCCGTTGCGTTCCGCCCCTATCATATTGGCAAGCCGTGAACCACAAATTGTCTCGGCCCCGCCGATTACCGCAAATGGCTACCACTATGAGTATCCCGTCAAGGCGGTGGATCCAGATGGTGACCGGATCACGTACCGGCTGGAAACGGCCCCCACCGGGATGAGCATCGATCCGTATTCGGGGCTCATCGCGTGGGATATCCCGCCCGATCACCGGGGAGCGGTGCATGTGCGCGTAGAGGCGAACGACGGCCACGGCGGGGTGGCCTTTCAAGAGTTCGATCTGCACGTCGCGCCGTCGTCATCCGCCCAAAACACGTCGGCTTCGGCCTCCTGAAAGCTGAACGCTTGTTTCCAGGTTTTCCTCTCTGTTAGAATCTCACTCACTTGCTGTGGAGGGAACCCACCGTCGCTCGTGCGTAAGCTGAAATTACGAGAAGGTACCAATACAGCCGTCCTGTTCGGTCATCATGACCGGCATCTAAAGCTCATTGAAGATGAATTGGGCGTCAGGCTCTCCGCGCGGGGGGAGGAACTGACGCTCGATGGCCTCCCCGAAGCAACCCGCCAAGCCGAACGAGTCCTCCTCGAACTTGCCACCTTAGCTGACGAAGGCCTATCTCTGCAGGCGGAAGATGTGACGCATGCCTTGACCGCCTTGCGGCACAGCCCTGACGCCCCGATCAAGGAAGTGCTCGGAGGGACGGCGGCAATCGTCACGAAAAAGCGTTTTGTCGGTCCCAAGTCGCCCACCCAGAAGGCCTATATCGAAGCCATCCAGAAGCACGACATCGTGATCGCGATCGGGCCGGCGGGAACCGGGAAAACATATTTGGCCATGGCGATGGCCGTCAGCGCGCTGATGAAAAAGGAAGTCAGCCGCATCATCCTGGCGCGGCCAGCCGTCGAAGCAGGGGAAAAGTTGGGTTTCTTGCCGGGGGATATGTATGAGAAGGTCAATCCCTACCTCCGGCCACTCTATGATGCGCTGTTCGACATGATGGATATGGAGCGGGCGAATCGGCTCATCGAACGTGGCGAGATCGAGATCGCGCCGCTCGCCTTCATGCGGGGCCGGACTCTCAATGATTCGTTCGTCATTCTCGACGAGGCCCAGAATGCGACCGCCGAACAGATGAAGATGTTCCTGACCCGGTTGGGTTTTCATTCCAAGGTTGTGGTCACGGGAGATATCACGCAAGTCGACCTCCCTTCGGACCGTGTATCCGGCCTCATTCAGGTCAAGGACATCTTGCGCGGCATCGACGGAATTCAGTTCGTCTACTTTGATGAAAAAGATGTCGTGCGCCATCGCCTGGTGCAGGACATCATCAAGGCCTACGACCGCCACCAAGCTGGCACTGTTGAGGCCGACCACTCGCGGCCTGCCTCGCCACCGACCGCACAGAAGCAAAGCCCGCAGACTTCGAGCAAGAGGTCCTGGGGCCAATCCCACTAATGGCCGTGTATCTGCGGCTCCGGCTACGCAAGGCCGGGGTGAGCCGCTCCGCGTTTCTGCGTGTGGTCCGGCGCATACTCAAGGCGATGGGAGAAGCAGAGGCGGAACTCAGCGTCGAGGTGGTGGGCGACGGACGGATGCGCCGGCTCAACCGGTTGTATCGCGGTAAGGATCGCACGACGGACGTCTTGGCGTTTCCCATGCGTGAGGCGGCCAATCCCCATCCCGCGATGCTGGGTGATGTGGTCGTGTCCCTGCCGACTGCGGCGAGACAGGCCACGGAAGCAGGCCGGTCGGTGGACGCGGAACTGGTGACCTTGTTGGTACATGGGATCCTGCATCTCTGTGGATACGACCACGAACGAGGAGAGCGGGAGGCACGCCGCATGGCGCGCCGCGAGCGTGCAATCCTGCGGGCCGTAGGACCGATTCCACGATTGATGAAACAGATACCCACCTCCTAAGAGCAGGGAGCGGACGCACATGGGATGGTTTCAGAAGCTGAGCGAAGGGCTGGGAAAGACACGGACCGCCGTCAGGCAGTCGCTGGATCGTTTTCTCGGCCGTCCTCCTGATCAAGCCTTGATCGATGACCTCGAGGAAGCATTGCTCGGGGCCGACCTGGGCGCCCGCGTCGTGGACAAATTGATCGCAGACGTCAATGAGCAGGCGCGCAGTCTGAGCGGAGTCACCGCGGAAGACCTGCAGAACAAATTGAGCCAGACTCTGTACGGCATTCTCAAGCCCGTTGCCGGCCCATCATTGGAGCAGCTGCTCGAGCAAGGGCCACGGCCGTTCGTCATTCTCGTCGTCGGGGTGAATGGAGTGGGGAAGACCACGACCATTGCGAAGCTGGCTCAGCGGCTGGCGGCTGCCGGCCGCCGGCCATTGCTGGTCGCCGGCGATACGTTTCGCGCGGCGGCGATCGAGCAATTGCAGGTATGGGCGAATCGCGTGGGTGTCGACCTGATCAAGCAACGCCACGGAGCAGATCCTGCGGCCGTCGCCTTTGACGGCGTCGTGGCGGCGAAGGCGCGCCGGGCCGATGTCGTGCTGATCGATACGGCGGGCCGCCTGCATACCAAATCGAACCTGATGGACGAGCTGCGGAAAGTGAAGCGGGTGATCGCCCGCGAACTGACGGACGCGCCCCATGAGGTGCTGTTGGTGGTGGACGCCACGTCCGGACAGAACGCGCTGATTCAGGCGCGCCAATTTCAGGAAGCCGTGGGGGTCACCGGCCTGGCTCTGACGAAGCTCGATGGCACGGCACGAGGGGGCATTCTCGTGGCGATCGCAGAAGAATTGAAGATTCCCGTCCGGCTGATCGGCGTCGGAGAAGCCGTCGAGGACCTGCAGGACTTCAACGCCGAAGCGTACGTGGC